>DAOUWT010000092.1 GCA_030666985.1 Chloroflexota bacterium | reverse complement strand
GTGGTGGGGGGATGGTAAGGCCTCGCCCGGGCCGGGGAGCTTTCCCCCCGGGGTTGGGCCAGGTTTGGGCGTGGTTGCCGCGCCTGGGGGGGGGTTCCCCGCCCCCGGTTGCCGCCCTCCCCCCCCCCGCGTGGCACGCTCTCCCCAAATCCACGGGGACTGAATAATCACGTGAGATCACGCATCATGCTTCACGTATCACGTTTTCATGTATCACGTATCACGTTTCACTTCAAAATTATAAAGGAGCACAACATGCGAATTCTAGTTACAGGAGCAGCCGGTTTTTTGGGATCCCATTTATGCGACCACTTGCTGGAAAAAGGGCATGAAGTAGTAGGAATGGATAACTTCATCACCGGCCGGGCTGAAAACCTGGCTCATTTGAGCGGTCATCAGCGATTTTCATTTATTCGTCACGATGTTTCCAACTTCATCTTCGTCCCGGGAGACTTGGATGCCGTAATGCACTTTGCCTCTCCGGCCAGTCCCAACCCCCACTCACCTTACGGGTACGTGAATCTGCCTATCCAAACTATGAAGGCGGGAGCCTTGGGGACGCACAACACGCTGGGGGTGGCCAAGGCCTACAACGCCAGGTTCTTGCTGGCTTCCACCAGTGAAATCTACGGAGACCCCGAAGTCCATCCCCAAGATGAAAATTACTGGGGGCGCGTTGACCCGGTGGGAGAGCGGTCGGTATACGACGAAGCCAAACGTTTTGCAGAGGCCCTCACCCTGGCCTATCATCGTTTTCATGACATTGATACGCGGATTGTGCGCATATTCAATACCTATGGGCCGCGCATGCGCCTGGACGATGGGCGCGTTGTTCCCAACTTCATCAAACAAGCCTTGCAAGGAAAGCCTCTCACTATCTACGGCGATGGCGCCCAAACTCGCAGCTTTTGTTATGTAGATGATCTCATTGAAGGCATTTACCGCTTACTCCTCTCAGACGAACATCGCCCGGTCAATATTGGCAACCCGCATGAAATAAGTATTTTAGAGTTTGCCGAAGTAATTAACATATTGTTGGAGAACCTGGTTCCCCTTACCATGTTACCCGATAGGCGCGGAGAAGGAGACCCCGAACGCCGCCGGCCTGATATTTCCCGCGCTAAAGAGGTTCTGGGATGGGAGCCTGTGATTGGGTTGGAAGAAGGCTTAAGAAAGACGCTCCCGTACTTCCGGGAAAATTTATGATTCCGCTTCCCAAAGGATAGTGAAGGTGTCCCCACCGAACGCCGCCGCTCGGTTGCAAATCTTTGCTATCCCGTGGATAACAAGAATAACTCGCTAGGGGGAAAGAGTAATTACAAAGAACTAGCGCAGATTGGCAAGCTGTGTATTTTACAGCCGATTAGCGGATTATAGGAATTCTATGAGAATTATTACAGACCAACAAGAGAGAACCCGCTTTTTGCGTTTCCTCGTTGTTGGAACCATTGGAGCCATGGTGGATTTTGGCACTTTTCATATATTGGTAAGTTTGCTTACCGTGCCAGCCCTTTGGTCTCAGACCTTGTCCTTTACGGTTGCTGTGAGCAGTAATTTCCTTTGGAACCGCTATTGGACCTACCCCGACTCGCGCTCGAAGCCAATTGCCAGTCAGATAGCGACCTTTTTTGTGGTCAATGTCGTTGGGCTAGGGATTAGAACACCCATCTTCGCCTGGCTAGAAGCCCCCCTGCGGAGTTTGGCGGAACGTTTGCCATTCTTGCCACTCTGGATATTGACGGCAGATATCCTGGGATACAGCGTCGCCCTGGGAGTGGCTGTCCTGGTGGTGCTGCTCTGGAATTTTTTCGTGAATCGGTATTGGACATATAATGATGTGGAGTGATGAGTGATACGTGATGCGTGGTGCGTGATGCGTGTTGCGTGAAGTCACGTTTCACTCGTTACCACTCTACGCTCGAGCAGGATCGGCAGCTCCTGCGGGTTAATGCTTGAGCAGGATCGACAGCTCCTGCGGGCTGAGTCCGAGGGAACTGGCGTTCCTCCTCGAGCCTGCAATGGATATTGGATATACAAAACCCATGTCTAAAGAAGAAACAAATTTCGATTTTTCAACAGAGCCTGAAATAGTCACTGAGGTCAGTTCTTTGCAAGAGCTATTAGACCGCGCTACCGGGCGAATCTACCGGGCAGAGCAACCCCAGGAAGACGCCGGTTTAGTGGAGCGGCCACCTTTCCCTTTTCTGGCCCTGGTTAGTCAGAAAGAAATGAAATTGGCACTCTTGCTTTCCCTTGTCAACCCTAATTTGGGCGGAGTGCTTTTGATTGGGCCCAGGGGGACGGGGAAGACCACGGCGGTCCGGGGCCTGGTAGATTTGCTCCCCCACGTGAAACGGAGCTTATGTCACTATGGATGCCTGGAAGATGACATCGAAACCAGCGGAATAGATGCCGTTTGCCCAGACTGCGCCCAGAAATATGGCCAAGGCGAAGCTCTTTCTGAACTTGAGAAAGTGCGCCTGGTGGAACTACCGCTCAACGCCCGTTTGGAGGATGTCGTGGGGGGGCTGGATCCGCAGGCGGAAGTGAGTGAACGCATGCGCCTGAAACGGGGAATTTTATCCCACGCCGACCGAAACTTGCTCTACGTGGATGAGGTCAACATGCTCTCGGATCAGGTGGTGGACGCCATTTTGGACGCCGCCGCCCAGGGTCAGTTCACCGTCCGCCGGGGAGCTATGTCAGCCACGTATCGCTCGGATTTTGCCCTAATTGGCTCGATGAATCCGGAGGAAGGCCACTTGCGTCCCCAAATTATGGATCGCTTTGGCTTGCGGGTGATCGTAAGGGGCTTGGAAACCAAGGCGGAACGTTTGGAGGCTTACCAGCGTACCCGTGCTTATAAGGTCAATCCTCGAGGTTTTGGAGAGCAATTTATGGGAGACACACAAGCCTTGCGAGAAGAAATTCAACTCAGCCGTGACAACTTGCAGGAAGTAAAACTCCCCGAAAAAATTGCCCATGCTGGTTTGGAACTTATCGAGAAATTAAAGATAGACTCTCTCCGAGCGGAGATCACCTTGTTCGAGGCGGCCCGGGCCTACGCCGCAGCGGACGCTCGCTTGGAGGTCACTTTTCAAGACCTGCGGACAGTGGCTCCCCTGGCCTTACGCCTCAGACGCTCTCAGTTCATGGCCGATTATCTTAGCGATCAGGTTGAAGAAAGCAGAGAGCTTGGCAATGTGCTGGATGAGATAATTCCATGAGAGTTATTGCCGGCAAAGTAAAAGGATTTAAACTCCGCATGGTATCTGGTGATGGCACCAGACCCATTATGGATAGAGTTAAAGAAAACCTTTTTAACATCCTAACCCCATACATTATTGATACGGATTTTCTCGACCTCTTTGCCGGAACTGGGAGCGTGGGGATAGAAGCCCTCAGCCGGGGAAGCAGGTTTGCACGTTTCATTGACCAAGACAGAGCCGCCGTAAAAATAGTTTTAGCCAACCTTGACCATACGGGCCTGAGCGAGGACGCCGAGGTGTGGCGCATGGACGCTTTTACCTTTTTGCAGCGAAAACCCGACCGCCAATTTGACTTTGTATACGTGGCTCCTCCGCAATACAAAGATATGTGGATCAAAGCTATAAAGGCGATTGATGAGAATCCTGGCTGGCTGCTCGATGATTCTTGGGTAATTGCTCAGATAGACCCCGCTGAGTATCAGGACTTAGAACTTCGTAACCTCTCCCTTTTTGACCGCCGCAAGTATGGGGGTACTGAATTGCTTTTCTACTCCCCAACCTCCACCTCCAATCCCCCATCCTCATCATAAAAATAATGCGCCGCGAAAGGGGGTTGAGTTACCCGCATCTCCATAACCTTGGGAAGAATAGTGTAGAGGTCTTCTACCAATGGCATTTGCGTGATATTGGCGAATGGGATCCATTCCAGCTCTCCCTCTTGGGATGGTGTAAGTTGGCCGCCCTTGGTTTCCCCTTTGAAGACGTAAAGGCCAATTCCCGTGGATTGTCCCGTATCAATGGTCACGGTGCCGCACAGCCACAGATCGTCTGCTATGAGGCCGGTTTCTTCGTGCAACTCTCGCACCGCCGCAGAGAGCACATCTTCCCCCCTTTCTACATGTCCCCCCACGCCATTGTAGCAATTGGCCCACAAGCGTTTGTCAGGTGCGCCCTTGAGCAACAAAACACATTCCCCGCGCGTAATAAATATCAACGTGCGGGGAATCAGGGTATAACGGTTTTGGGTGACGCCTTGGTCTGAGACGGGCATATTGAGGAGTGACAAGATTTAAATCATTTTAGTCCGTGAAACGTGATGGGATAAATGATTTCTTGTAAATCTCTTAGTCGGCTAAATCGGAGGTATCTTCCGGTTGGGCGCCGCCGAGGAAGTAGTCTTCTAATTTCGGCTCAACCTTGACCGGCTTGACGAATTCATCAACGTATTTTTTTGTACCAGCCACACTGAGCCGCTCGAAGAGGTTGCGGAATTGTTCTTCCCAGGCTTGAGTAATTTCTTCCTTTTTCGCTTCTGGCAGCCCCCAAATTCGCTTCTTGTAAACGCCAATCGCTCGTTTGCGGTTTGTGTAGTGGAATTGCTCTACGGTTTGGGAAGGTTTGCGCTTATGATGCTCATCTAGGTAAGCGTAGATTTCTTCAACCAGTTCTTCTGGCAGGTGATCGAACATGATGTTCTGGAAGTTGGTTGCCAGGTGTACTTCTAAGGCTTCAGCGTTCACGAATTTGTCGAAGTCTTCCTCGGGGAGGGTGGACGCGCCGTGCTGGACGGTTCCGCCTATCCCATAACTCTCACGCCCTACTTGTCCCAAGTGTTGCAGAACGTTGAAGTCTATGCTGACCTCGGCCAGTGATCCGTCGGGGAGGACTACCCCTCCATGAGAGGTTCCGGTTTGGATGCTGATTTTGCTTAGGCCGGCTGCCCCGGGGAGGTCTTCTTCTAGTTTGGCGTTGTATCCATCAAGGTAAGCGCGGAACTCTTCTTCAGTCGAGTTGTGCCCGCCCACTTCGCCGATCTCCCCCCCAACGGAGACGGTGACGCCTTCTGGCTCAATGCCCCGAATGAATTCAGTGAACATAGCGGAGAGTTCAGAATTGAGCCTCTGCTGTTCGGGTATGGTTTCCTGGCTCAAATCAACCAGGGTTGAAGTGTCTATGTCGATATTGTAATATCCGGCCTGAATAGCTTCTCGTGTAAGGTCTTTGACAGCCTGGATTTCGGCATCTGGTTCTGTAGAGTATCTGGCAAGAGAAACCTGGTAGTGGTCGCCTTGGATGAAGACTGGGCCGGTGTAGCCTTCTGCAATTGCGGCTCCGAGAATATTGGCTGTATATTCTGTTGGGCGTTGCTCTGTGTACCCCGTCTCAGAGCGGGCCAGCTCGAAGATGAATGCTCCTGCTTCTATTTCATTGGCGATGCTGAAAATTGACCTCGCCGCGTAAAAGGGAAGTCCCCGCAGATTGATGGCGGGAGTGGTGAAGTCGTTAGGGATGTCCCCGCGTCCCCGGGCCAGGTATAGGTCTTGGATCGAGGCTGGTACAATATCCAAGGCCAAGGCAATCCGCCTAATCAAGTAGCAGGCCGCATACCGAGTGGCATCGTCCTCAAGCACGGCTGCTTCTACCAAACGTTGAATATTCGCCCGGACTTTGTCTTTGTCTAGGATTTGAATTTCACCGTCTTCTAACGCCACACTGCCGTCAAGTATATTTAAAAGTTCCTGTTGTGTTTTGTTTTGCATAATTTTCTCCTGGTGTCTAAGTTTGTCTAATTGCTTGTTTGCATGTACGATTATAAATCTTCTACAGATATAAGCAAGGTAAGAAGCAAGCTTCTGACTCCAAAATTAAACCTCCGCGCCTCTCCGTCTCCCAAGGTGTGTTTTTACGCCCACGTACCCAGGTGCAACGCACTTCTAAACCCTGAAGTGCAATGCACCTGTGGTACCTTCAATAACTAATATCTAATACCCAATACCCAATACCTAATATTCAATTCCCATCTCACAACTCAAGATTTCTCAGGTATAATAGATACACCCACTAATAAACTATATTTCTACAGGAGGCCAAAATGAGTGATTTCCAAGAACAAATATTTTCCGAACGCGGAGGACTTAAAAACCTGCTCGCAAAAGTTCCCGGTTTCAAGGGATATATTGAGAGCGAAGACCGCCGCACAGCCGACAAAATGCTCCGAGAAGCCATTGCCGACAAATATGACGAAGTTTGGCAGCGAGTTACAGCTATCCAGAGCGACTTTGTGAATCAAGGAAAAATCACCTTCCTTGACGACCTAGAATCCGTGAGCGTTAAACTAAAAACCATCATTGACCGCATCCGCCATGCCGCCTATGGATATTCTGGCGTGTTCGATGCCGTAAAAATTGACCAAGAAAAACTAGATATGCTATATCAATATGATAATGCTTTACTAGATGGAGCAGGAAACTTCAGCAACGCCCTAGATAACCTAGAATTCGCCGGAAATGACGAGGAAATACAAACTGCCACCCGCGCCCTCAACGACCTTGCCCGGAAGAGCGTTCAGGCAATCTCGCGCCGCAAAGATGTCATCACCAGTGAAACGTAAAACGTGAAACGTGAGACGTAGCTTTGCGTGCCTCCCTGTGTGCGCCGTTGGCGGGCAAAACATGGCCGAATAATTCACGCAACACGTTTCACGCATCACGCATCCCTAAAGACCAAATTTTACACAACAGGAGAAACCCATGGCCAGAATATTTGATGTAATAGAATACCCCAATGAAATGAAAGATGAGCTTATCCACCGTTTCCCAGAGCGCGGCTCCGGCGATTTCAGGATAGGCTCGCAAGTAATAGTCAGAGAATCCCAAACCGCTGTCTTCTTCCGAGATGGAAAAGCCCTAGACATCTTTGGCCCTGGACGCCATACCATCACCACAGCCAACGTTCCTCTGCTAACCGATCTAATAGGCAAAGCCTTTGGCAATCGCACTCCCTTTACGGCAGAAGTGTACTACGTCTCCCGCCGTGAATTCGCAGACCGAAAATGGGGCACACCCCAACCCATCATCGTCAAAAACCCCAATATGGGCCTGGGAATAGCCCTCTTACAAGCCTTCGGAACTTATGGCTATCAGATTTCTGAACCCCAGCAATTTGTCACCCAATTAGTTGGCGCCCAAGGCACCTTCCGCACCGACGACATTGAAGATCGTCTGCGAAGCGTTCTCTTGAGCTATCTCACCGATCTGCTTGGAGAAACTGCTGTCAAACACGACGTCACCGAACTCATCGGCTTAGTCTCAGAGTTGGGCGCCGGCGTGCGTGCCAAGGCCAGTGAGCATTTTGCCTCTCTAGGCTTGGCCCTGAAAACCTTCTTGATCTCCAACTTGCGGCCTTCCTCGAAATCCATAGACGAACTGCGCGATATGGGCGTCCTGGATATGCGCACCTATACCCAACTCCAGGCGGCGGATGCCATGCGAGACGCGGCCCAGAACCCAAGCGGGGGAGCAGGCCTCACGGCTGGCATTGGGGCGGGGATGGGGATCGGGAACGTCTTGGGCCAATCCCTGCAGGGGATGACCGGCCCCGGCGCTCAGCAGCAGGGGGCCGGGGCTGGCAGCGGCGGCAGCGGTGACGCCATCCCCAGCGTCATGACCCCCGCGGAAGCGGCCCAGGTTTTGCGTGTCTCCCCCGAGGACGTCGTTGCCGCCATTGAAGCCGGTGACCTAAAAGGACGCAAACTCGGCAGCGCATACCGCATCAGCCGCGAGGCCATCGAAGAATTTCTCAGCGGCTAATAAAAAGGCTCGCTTAAATTAGAAACAGCCCAAGGCCTCACCCTTGGGCTGTTTGTGTTTTCACCCTTCACTCCTCATCCCTGCCCCCTGCCCCTACATCCCCAAACTATCCTGTATCGTCCTCACATCGGTCATAGAGAGCGCATCACCGCTCTTGGCCTTTTGGCGGATGAACTTCTTGAGTTTAAGAGCATGAAGGGTGGGAGAAGGAGCATCTTCAGCCTCTACTTTGGCACCTTCGCTGGTGAATACCAAAGCAGCCTGGAGCGGGGGGATTTCAAAGTCAGGGATTTTGCTCAACGCTTTTTTGACGGCCTCTGTTTCGTATACGATGTCCTTGGAGGGACGTCCAATGCTGTCTTGGGCAAAGAATTTTAGATACAGATTGCCGCCCTTCCTATTCCAGCGTCCCTTACCCTCATCATAAGTGACCGTTCCCGTGTGGTAGTAGGGCAACAAGACCCACACCCCGGCCGGGCCAACCAAGAGATGAGAAGTGGGGCTGGTGTAGTGGTAGAGAGCGTAGCGGTCATCCAGGCCTTTTAGAGCCGCATCCAGGGCTTCGTCAGGGCGGGGGGAACGTGCCCAGCGATTGACAAAATACATGCTCATCTGAGAAAGGGCGAAACCCACGATCAGGGCGGCAAGAGATAACCAGACTAACTCTTGGTACTGGAAACTGATGTACAATCCGCCTCCCAGAATAAGCAGGGAAATGAACCCCGAATATTTGCCTATTTTAGCGTTGCGCTTGATAAGTTTTTCATTGCTGATAATCTTCATATTGTTTTTCCTTTATTATCCTGTCCTGATTCCCTGTTCTCCTGATACCTGCTTTCCTGATTCCCTGTTCTCCTGATACCTGCTTTCCTGATTCCCTGTTCTCCTGATACCTG
>DAOUWT010000309.1 GCA_030666985.1 Chloroflexota bacterium | reverse complement strand
GAATTTAGGGGAGGGGCATGATTCTTCCCCCCAAATGCGACGAGAAGATGTCGAATTTAGGGGAGGGGCATGATTCTTCCCCCCAAATGCGACGAGAAGATGTCGAATTTAGGGGAGGGGCATGATTCTTCCCCCCAAATTCCTGTTTTTGGCATTTGGGGGGATTGAGGGGGGCGTGAATTAACCAACAACTTTTTAGCACTCCCGATTTAAAGGTTTAAATCTCATTATACCCGACTTGTGCTAACATAAGGGAATTCCCAAAAATAATCATGTTGCCCCCCGGCCCCCAATTCTGGGAGAGTAAGTTCCTCCCTGCCTCCTGCCCTCCTGCTCCCCTGCCCCTCTGCCACTTGCACCTTCCCCCCTCCCCTCCTTCCCCCTTCCCAGGTAAAATACTCCCCATGAAATATACAACACAAATCGCCGCTGCACTAAATATCAAGCCACAGCAAGTTGCCGCTGCCGTTGACATGCTGGACGATGGAAACACTATCCCCTTTATAGCCCGTTACCGCAAAGAGGCTACCGGCGGTCTGGACGAGGAGCAAATCCGCCACGTCAAGGAGGATCTGGCCCATCTCCGCGCCCTGGACGAGCGCCGCGAGACAATTCTCAAGACTATCACGGAGCAAGGCAAGCTCACCCCAGGGCTGGAGAAACGCATCCACGCCGCTCAATCCCGCACCGAGCTAGAAGACCTCTACCAACCCTACAAGCCCAAACGCCGCACCCGCGCCAGCATGGCCCGCGAAAAGGGATTGGGAGACCTGGCTAAAATTTTGCTCACGCAGAACCCCAAAGGGCCATCTCTGGAGCAAACCGCGGCCCCGTTCCTGAGCGAAGAAGTCCCCTCCCCCAGAGAGGCCTGGCAGGGAGCGCGGGACATCGTGGCCGAAACCATCAGCGACCACGCTCAAATCCGGCAGACTACACGCAGAAAAGCCCTCAAGTATAGCGTCCAGGAGACCGCCAAAAAGAAAAAGGGCGAAGACCCACAGCAGGTTTATAAAAGCTACTACGACCTCAAAACCCGCGTGGATCGCCTGCGCCCCTACCAGGTTTTAGCAATCAACCGCGCCGAAGATGAGGGCGTACTCAAGGTAAACCTCACCATCCCCGAACGAGATTGGCAAAAAGCAGTCTCAACCCACTTCAGAGCTAACCCATCTTCGCCTTACGCCGAGCAAATGGGACAAGCCATTGAGGATGCCGCCAAACGCCTTCTATTGCCAGCCATTGAGCGCGACGTGCGCCGGGAGTTGACCGAAAAGGCCGAGGAGCACGCCATTCAGGTCTTCGCCAAAAACCTGCGGGCACTCCTGCTCCAACCGCCTCTCACGGGATATGCCATTATGGGCCTTGACCCCGGCTATCGCACCGGCTGCAAGGTGGCCGTCATTGATCCTACCGGCAAAGCTCTCGCTACTGGAACCATTTACCCCGTCCCGCCCCGCAACCAGGTGGACGCCGCCCAAAAAACGCTCACAAAACTCATCCAGGCGCATAATGTCACCCTCATAGCCATTGGCAACGGAACCGCCTCGCGTGAGACCGAGCAATTTGTGGCCGATTTGATTTCTGACCTGAACGCAGGCCTGGGCGATCTCCATTACCTGATAGTCAACGAAGCTGGGGCCAGCGTCTACAGCGCCAGCAAGCTTGCCCGCCAGGAATTCCCGGATATGGACGTCAGCCTGCGGGGAGCGGTCTCTATTGCCCGCCGCGTTCAGGACCCCATGGCAGAGCTGGTCAAAATTGATCCCCAATCCATTGGCGTGGGGATGTACCAGCATGATGTTGACCAAAGCAAGTTGGCTCGAAAGCTGGATGACGTGGTGGAAAGTGTGGTCAACAGTGTGGGTGTGGATCTCAATACCGCTTCCCCGGCCCTGCTCGCGCACGTAGCGGGGATTGGCCCCACCCTGGCCCGGCGGATTGTCACTCACCGGGACGCGGGCGGCCCCTTCTCTAACCGGGACGAACTGCTGGATGTCAGCGGCGTGGGGGCGAAGACCTTCCAGCAGGCGGCTGGCTTTTTGCGCATCCGTGGGGGAGATAACCCCCTGGACGCTTCCGCCATCCACCCGGAAAGTTATCCCGTGGCGCGGGCGGTGCTGGCCCAAGCTGGAGTGGGGGCGGATGACGGTCCAGGAGACAGGGAGCAGGCCCTGGTGCGCCTGAGCCGCGAAAAGTCCGCCGAGGAACTGGCCGAAGAACTGGGCACTGGAGTCCCAACTCTGATAGATATTTTCAAGCAATTGGCCCGCCCGGAGCGTGACCCACGCGAAAGCCTTCCCAAACCCATCCTCCGCAGCGACGTGTTGAGCATGGACGATCTTGTTAAGGGGATGGAACTGCGGGGCACGGTGCGCAATGTGGTAGATTTTGGAGCTTTCGTGGATGTGGGCGTGAAACATGATGGCTTGCTGCATCGCAGCCAGATACCCGGGGGCGCAGACATAAAAGTGGGGGATGTGCTGCCGGTGAGGGTACTCAGCGTGGAGAAGGAGCGGGGGCGGATTGGGCTGGGGTGGGCGGCCAAACAATAAACGTTTGGCTTGGCAGTTTTTGAGAAACATAAAAACTGCGGTTGGTCAAACGGCCAAACAATAAGGAAAAAAAGAACTTGACGCAAAGGCGCGAAGAGATGAGAATAAATCATAAGCCAAGTTGCGTGGTGATACTTTTGTTGGTGGCGGGGATGGGGATGCTGACGGGTTGCACCCCCGTGCCCGCAACGGTCACACCACACCCCCAGGATTCTTCCCCTACCCCCCCCAATCCCCCCCCCACGCAGGAACCCCCTCTCCATCTCTCCCCCACACCTACAAGCACCACGGCGCCAACCCTCCCCCAAGAAAGCTCCCCCATGCCGCAGAGCATTGCCGTTATACTCCCTGGGGTGTCGGCCAAATATACTGCGGCAACGGAGGATGAAGCCAGGGAGGTGGCGCGGGTTTTGAATTTTGTGGGGAATAATTATGAAGACCCCTCGAATATGTGCGGGCCGCTGGCTTTTGCGCTCTTGCGGGATGCGGGGGTAATTGACAAATATGTTGATTTGCATGATGTGTGGCTTTTAGATCCATCAAACGACCAGCGAATTTTAGAGGTTATTTTTCCACGGGAGAGGTTCGAGTGGTTTAGTTTCCGCGAGCCAACTTATGAATTCGATTTCGAGGAATTTCCCCTCCAGGCTGGGGATTTGCTTTTTCTTTACGCGGGGCGGAGCGGGACCTTTCAGCACGTGCTAACGGTGACGCGCACTGACGAGGAGGGGCGGGCTTTTTCGGTGACAAACGTAAATACGGACGCGGGTTATGTTATCGAGGAGCGGTTGCTTTACGACCCCTTAGACCCAGAGGCGGGGG
>DAOUWT010000326.1 GCA_030666985.1 Chloroflexota bacterium | reverse complement strand
ACCGGCGCTCGAGATGGGTCGGCAGCCCCATCGGGTGCGGAATCCAGGGGAGCTGGCGCTCCCCTTCGAGCAGCGGAACGACAGTATCTTTTCTAAGTAATGCCATATGCAATTACCCTGATCAACCCCCCTCTGTGCATTTTCGAGAACTACAATTATAATTTTAATGTACACGTTAATATAGTGGCAAATATCACCTTCTAAATTTATGTTTATCAGTTACCCTTTCTAAATGACTAAACTCGCCATCAGCTATATCGGCTCCATCGCCCAGCAAAGTTTCGCCAATAAACAAACAGCCTCAGTAGTAGGCAACACTTCGCGGGGGATTTTCCTCAAGACCGCGCCAAAGTGGGTCGTGTTCCTCTCCTACAAAGATTTTCGCGGCCCCTTAACCCTCAACCTTGTGGGGGATGTCTCTCCCCTGCGGGTGCTGCCAAGCGGGGGGATGGTTTACGCCTCCCTGGAGGAGATCGCCATCCCTGGGGCTGGGATCTCTATCGGGCTAGGAAATGCCCGCCCCTGGGGGATGCAGCCTCTCCGGGGGCAGCCTCTCTCTAGGGATGAGCGCGTGCGGCATCTGCTCTCTTTTATTCAACAGGCTCATGCGCGTGCCAAGGGGGCCGGATTGAGCGGCCTGCTCCCCTCCCTGGGGGAGGATGCCGACCACGCGGGCAATCACCCCCAACAGGCGGATTTGCTCCATCTCCGGAAAAATCTTGCAGGAGGAGCTATCCCCACCTTCATCCAGGCCCTCAACAAATTACTGGGCCGGGGGGGAGGGTTGACGCCGTCATGGGATGATTTCACTATGGGCCTGCTGCTGACCCTCAACCGCTGGCGGCACGCCATCCCCCCCCAAATTGACCTGGACGACCTCAACACCGAGATTGCCAAATCTGCCTATACGAAGACCACTACTATTAGCGCAAACCTGATAGAGTGCGCGGCGCGGGGCTTGGCCGACGAACGCCTGGTTACTGCGGTGGATTATCTCATGGCGGGCGTTGGCGAGCGATCCCAAGTGTTGGAACATCTACTGGGGTGGGGGAATTCATCGGGGGTAGATGCTCTGTTGGGGATGGCGGTTGCTATTTTATCCCATCACCATGCTTCGTAAGCGGGAGAAAAGAACAACTATTGCTATTAGTACTACTATATGGTATCGTGTCTCTATGAGGCGTAAACACCAAAAAACCCTTGAGCGAATATATGCCAGACCGACAAGCGGAAATATCAAATGGCGTGATATAGAAGCACTTTTTCTTGCACTTGGCGCTGAGATAAGCGAACGAGCGGGTTCTCGAATAGGGGTGCGTTTATTCGGTGACAGAAGGGTTTTTCACAGACCACATCCATCGCCAAATACAGACAAGGGCGCAATTGCAAGCATCCGCAAATGGTTAGAAGAAAATGGAGTAAAACCATGATGATGAATATAATGGAAATTAACGGATATAGAGCCATAATTCAATATGACCCAGAAATTGAAATGTTCCGGGGGGAGTTTATTGGCATTAATGGAGGGGCTGATTTCTACGCAAAAGACATAGAAGGTTTACGAGCAGAGGGTGAAATCTCTTTGAATGTCTTTTTAGAGATGTGCCATGAAGATGGTGTTGAACCACGTAAAGAATACTCAGGTAAATTCAATCTACGCCTTCCATCTATGCTCCATGGGCAATTAGTAGAAAAAGCTGCTTCAGATGGAACAAGTCTTAACCAGTGGGTAACAGATGCGTTAACAAGGGCTATTCAAACCACATAAGGGTATCAATTCAAGAGAGTGCGCGGCGCAGGGCTTGGCCGACGAACGCCTGGTTGCTGCGGTTGACACTCGCACTCATCTCCGGGAAACTCATCCCCTTGTTGGGCTTCCCAAATGTGGATAGGTTGGTAGAAAATTAACCAACCCTGCTTATCAACAGATGAGAGTACCCGTTCTGGGAAAAGTTTCGCCAACACGTTTGCTAAAAGAGCTAAAAACCTGTGCTTCTTAGATAAGAAAATCAACTTTAACTCCGATTAACGTATCATCTCAATATTTCGGGGGGGCTGAGACCTCCGAGGTTTTTGGAGTGCAAACCTCGGAGGTCTTGCCCCCGTTTTTTGAGAAGATACCGATTAACTAAAAAAAGCCCCTGTCTAGGAGCTTTACTACGTCTAAGCGGGCTTTTCTGCCCGCCTCAATGTTCGATAATCAAGCGCTGAAGCGGAGAGAAAAGTTAGTGATAAAATACACAAAAGAAACGATTTGTGAAAAAGGAGCTAATCCATGAAAAATAAATCGCTTTTCCCCCTGATCATTTTGCTGGTCTTCGTACTCGCTGCCTGCAAATCCCCCGTTGCGCCTACAACTACTGTTTTCCCAACGGCTACAGCTACAGCGTCCCCCACACAAACGCCAACTGTTGTCCCAACGCCAACAACAACGCCTATACCTGCCACACCGGCAGGCGTGGATGGACTCAACTACGACCCCGAAACCCGCGCCTTGAACAATCCCCAAGGCATGCCGGTCTTTACCCTCTCAGAGGATAGTGAATGGGAAAGATTTTTTCTTCCTGTGCCGGAGGAGATGATGGCGGGGCTGGAGAGTGATGGATATACTGATATACGAGTTGAATGGAGTGACGAAGATGGGGTGCAAATTATAACAGGGGAGGATTTGGATGGAGATGGGAAAAGAGATGTTTTGGGACGATATACGGAAGAAAACGGGTGGAGCATAGTGGAAGCAGTTGCGCCTCAAATAGAGTCTGGTTTTGATCCGGATTTTCAGCAGCCGATTATTGATAAAGCTTTAGAAGAAACAGGATTTGCCAGTTTAGAAGAAATGGCAGAGGATTGCAGGGAAAATAATCCGTATTATCAGACAAAATACTCTTATTCGGGATTAGAGGATGATATTACTCCGATGAAGTGGTTTAATGAGTATTTGTATTTAGGCAGAGGAGAGGTAATAAAAGACGGGGCAACATATTATTTGGGTTTGTATTTTGATCCGGGAACATTGGAAATAATAAGCGGATTAAATGCCATTAGGGATGCCAATGGATGGCAGTTAATGTATAGTGTGTGGGATAAGAGTGGTCGGGTGACGGATCAAGTTAACTCTCAAGTAGAGCTGGAAGGGCTTATGGACGAAAATATTGGAAAATTGGTT
>DAOUWT010000398.1 GCA_030666985.1 Chloroflexota bacterium | reverse complement strand
GCGGGGGGATGGCGGCGTCGGCCCGGGCGTGGTGGAGGAATGGCTGCGGCGGGAGCTGCCTGCTAACGTGGAGGTGGTAGATGGGGGGAGCGGCGGCCTAACCCTCTTGCAAACCCTGGAGGGGTGGGAGCGAGCCATTGTGGTAGACACAGCCCAGATGGAACGCAACCCGGGCCAATTTACCCGCTTCACCCCCCAACAGGCCAAGTTGAACCCCCGGACTTTCAGCCCCCACTACGCCAGCCTCGCAGAGGTACTGACACTGGCCACCGCCCTGGACCGCACCCTCCCCGACATAGTCATCTTCGGCGTCCAACCCGACAAAATCGGCTGGGGGGAGGGGTTAAGCCAAGCCGTCCAAAAGGCACTCCCCGTGTTGATCGATGCCATTTTAGAAGAACTTGAGGTACCATCTCAAAAATAGGGGCAAGACTTCCGAAGTCTTAAAACGACGTTAGACTTCGGAAGTCTTTGCCCTCATCCAAGGAGAAAAAAATGCCCAAAATCCTAGTAATTGAAGACAATCCCGATATGCAAATGGCGCTCCGCATGCCGCTGGAGGCCAATGGTTACGACTTTTTCACCGCCTACAGTGGCGAGGAAGGCCTAGAAAAGGTCAAAGAAATCGAGCCAGACCTGATCATACTCGATGTCATGATGGAAACCTCCACCACCGGATTCCAGGTCTCCCTGAAGTTGCGCAACCCCGAACCCAATTCGGAGTACGCCGCCTACCGGGGAATACCAATCCTAATGCTGACGGCCATCCACACCACCTCCTCCCTGCGCTTCGGGCCAGACGAGGCTTACCTCCCAGTAGATGATTTTGTAGACAAACCCATTGACCCCGATGTATTGCTAGAGAAAGTGGAAACGCTGATCAACGGATAGCGCAGCGAAGTGCGAATGCCGAATTGCAAATTGCGAATTGCAAATTGCAAATTTGGAGTGTAAGCTTACTTCCAGAAATCCCCTCTCCTCGTGGGAGAGGGCTAGGGTGAGGGATAACCAATAGTGGAAGAACAGATTCTGTCCCAACTTATTAACGTGTCCAAAGAAGCATTACAAGCAGACACGGCAATTGTCTGGCTGTTGAACGCCGAGGGCACGCACCTAAGTGCAGGGGCGGTTTCTGGCATCTCCAAGGAAGTACTGGAACAGGAGCCGCTCCCCGTGGAGCATTTCCCGCTGGCTCAACAAGCTCTAAAAGGGGAACTTGTCACCGTTTCTGATACCACCTCTGACCTCAAAAAGATGCAAGCCAGCTTGCATACTCCAGAAACTGCTGACTCAGCCAGTGATCATCACTCCCTCCTCTGCGCTCCACTGATTCATAAAGATAAAACCCTTGGCACTATCCACGTTTACTCGACCAAGTCCAAGCACTTTAGCGGGGAAAAAATAAATCACATTTTGCCTTTGACCGCTTTAGGAGCAGCAGCCCTCACAGCGGTCAGGGAACTGAAAACACTGGAAAACCTGAGCGAAAACCAGGTCAAATTCATCAACATCGCCACCCACGAACTACGTTCCCCCATCACCGTATCCCAGTCACTGGTAAGGAGCGTGCTCAAAGGTTACGCCGGCAATGTGACTAAGAAACAAGAAGATGTTTTCGGCCGTATCAGTAAAAGCTTGGATAGCCTGGAAAACCTGGTAAATGACCTGCTGGATATGGCTGCTAGCAGAGCCTCCGATCTGCCCAATAAAAAAGAACCGGTGTCGCTCAAGGCTTCGATAGGCCGGGCCGTGCTCCTCCTTCAACCTCGCGCTGAGGAGAAAAACGTTGCCCTGACTTATCGCACGCATCCCAAGGAATTGATCGTCCTAGGCTCAGAGGAAGGCCTGGATCGCGTTTTCATAAATCTCGTAGGGAACGCCGTCAAATATACGTCCCCTGGCGGGAGTGTGGCTGTCACCGTAAAAGATAAGGGAGAGGAAATACAAATCGAAATATCCGACACCGGCATGGGCATCCCACAAGAGGCCATTCCTCACCTCTTCAATGAGTTTTATCGCGCTCCCAATGCTAAGAAGAGCGAGGAAATCGGGACGGGTCTAGGGCTGATCGTTGTCAAAGACCTGGTGCAAGCCTACGGGGGAAATATCAAAGTAAAAAGCAAAGTGGGAGAGGGTACGACATTTACGGTAACGCTGCCCGTTGCGGGGGATTGGTAGGGGGAGCGGGGGAGCGGGGGAGCAGGGGAGCAGGAGAGCGGGGGAGCGGGGGGGCGGGGGGAACTGTG
>DAOUWT010000330.1 GCA_030666985.1 Chloroflexota bacterium | reverse complement strand
CTCCGGTGGAAAGTTTCATAAAAAATGTTCTAATGTTTGGCCACGGTTAAATGGAACGCGGATGACGCTGATTCTACGGATTTGCGCGGATATATTTTTTTGGTTTTAATCCGCGAGAATCCGCTAAATCCGTGTCATCCGCGTTCTATTCCGGCCCCGCGGTGGCAATAGCAAAATGCTCTAAATCAAGATATTTACGAGCCGCTTCGAGGGCGGTTTTGGGGGTGACTTCGCGGATAACCTCTTCGTAGCGGTGGTAATAATCTAGCCCCAGGTCGAAGCGTTCAAGGTTGAGGAGTGCCCCGGCCACGCCGGCGTTGGACTCCAGGGCCAGGGGGAGCTTCCCAATGTAGCTGGATTTGCTATCATTCAACTCCTCGAGGGAAACTGGTTCCCGAATGAAACGCTCAATCTCAGCTTTGATGAGGTCTATGGCTTTTTCTACGTTCTGGGGGTTCACGCCAGCAGATATATACCACGGCCCTGGGCCAATGCTTCCGCTCACGGAGCTGTAGGCGTAGTAGGCCAAACCAGCCTTGTTTCGCACAGATTCGCCAATACGGCCCATCATGCCAAATTGCCCCAGCACGCTGTTGCCTAATTTAGCGGGGATATAGTCTGGGGAGGAGCGCTGAGGCCCGGCCACTCCCATGATGATGTCAGTTTGGCTTTTCCCAGGGATGGGGGAATGTTGGGGGATGGTTTTCCCCAGGGTGGGGGCGGGGGGAACGGTGGCCGCTTCGGGTTGGTTGGGGTTAGACCAATCCCCCAGGGTGGCAGCAACACGGTCAATGGCCTGGGCTGGGGAAACCGCTCCCACAATGGCTATCACCATCCCCCTTGGCCCGTAGTGGCGGGCGTGGAAATCCCCCAAATCTCCCCCCTGAATAGCCGCAACGGTCTCGGGATAGCCATCCCCCGGGTTACTGTAGGGATGCCCATCGTAGACGATGCTGTCGAAGAGCAGAGAGGCCATTTCGCTGGTGTTTTGGGCCCGCATGGCGAGGCCGGTCAGGAGCTGGGAGCGGACAATTTCAACGGGCTGGTCAGGAAAAGTGGGTTCGCGCAGGGAGTTGGAGAAAATTTCTAGGAGGGTGTCGAAATCATCCACCAGGGATTTGCCGCCGAAGCCAGCCGTGTGCGTGCCGCTGCTGAAGCCAACACTGGCGCCTATGGATTCCAATTTGTCGTAAATTTCCTGAAAGCTGTGCTGCTTGGTGCCGCGCATCAGGCAGGCGGAGGTGAAATCTGCCAGACCAAGTTTTTCCAGCGGCTCGTAGAGGCTCCCGGCGTGGAGATAGCCCGACATGGAGACGGACATGGAATTGAAGTTGGGGCGGACGAGGATGGTGATTCCGTTGGGGAGTTGTGCCCGTGTGATGTCATCGGGCCCGGGGAGGGAGGATTTTTTTAGGGCTGCGTAGGTGGGTTGGGTCATGGGTGTTTTCTCTGGTAGTGATAAAGTATTGATTGGTATGCTGGTTTTTCAAGCGTTTCAAGAGACAAGTATAAATGGTAAATGGTGAATTATAAATTGTAAATGACTGTTGCGGCATATTCACTCAATTTACAATTCACCGTTCACAATTTACCATTTACAATTCATTTGTTTTACAAGCTCAAGGGGGAACGCGGCATACAGTAGTAGCCGTGCGTCAGTTCCCCCGGACTCGGCCCGCTGGAACGCCAGTTCCAGCTTGAGCGTGGTTAATTGTTTCGATCTTAATGGCTATGATTGTAAGGCAAATACGTGCCCACCACCCGGTTTTTAGGCTGCAAATAAGTTTGGGCAATGCGCTGAACATCTGCGGGGGTGACGGCGGCCAGGCAGTCTATGTATTTTGTGACCCACTCGTAAGAGGCGAACATCTCAGAAAATCCGAGCCAAAAAGCCTGGTTGGTGATGCTCTCTCCGCCGTAGGCAAAAAGGGCGCGAGCCTGTTTGACGGCGCGGTCTATCTCTTTTTGAGTGGGAGGATTGTCTTGGAGGCGGCGGATTTCTCCATCCAGGACGGCCAGGGCCTCTGCGGCCGTTTTTTGGGGATGAACTATGAGGTGGAGGCTATAGAGGAAGGGGTCTATGGTGGCTGGGAGTCCGCCGGCAATATCTACGGCGACATTTTTTTCTTCGACCAGGGCCGTGTAGAGGCGGGAGGTGTTGTTAGAGATTCCTCCCCCGCCGAAGAGGTTGAGGCCGCTGGGGCCAGATAGCAGGCTGTCTAGTACCAAGAGGGGGAAGAAATCTGGGTGGGACGCGGCCGGGGAGTGGTAGACAACGTTCACTATGGTGGTCTCTCCCGGCCCCTCCACGGTGAGGGAGTGCTCCCCCCGTGGGGCCGGCTCTTCCCGCCGGGCACGGGTTGGTTCTTCCCCCAGCGGATGGGCGTCATAAAGTTCACCGATGCGCCGCAGGACGGTCTCGGTCTCGAAATCCCCCGCCATGGTGAGGATGGCGTTGTTGGGACGGTAATAGGCGCGGTAGTGATTGTAGAGGTCGTCGCGGGTCATGGATTCCAGGTCTGCAGTGTCACCGATAACTTCATGGTGGTAAGAGTGAACGCGGAAAGCCGCCGCTCTAACGGCTTCACCGAGTAAGAAACCGGGACTGTTTTCCCGTCCCTGCCGCTCAGACATGACCACCGTGCGCTCGGATGCGACCTCATCAGGATCGAAGGTGCTGTTCACCATGCGGTCGGCCTCTAGTTGGAGGGCGAGGTCAATTTTGTCGGCTGGCATGGTCTCGTAGAAGGTAGTCCAATCTAAGTAGGTGAGGGCGTTCCACACTCCGCCTGTTCGCGCCACCATTTTTTCAAGTTCGTCGGCGGAAAATTGGGGCGTGCCTTTGAATTGCATGTGCTCGACCCAATGCGAAGCTCCGGTTTTACCCGGTATCTCGTCGCGGGAGCCGACCCGGTACCACAGCCAATGGCTGACTATGGGCGCGGTGTGTATTTCCTTCAGCATAATTTGAAGGCCGTTATCTAAGGTGATTTTTTGGATTGGTTTTAGCATGGTGTTGGGTATTAGGTACTAGGTATTAGGTACTAGGTATTAGGTACTAGGGTCTTATGCTAGTTCCAAAT
>DAOUWT010000226.1 GCA_030666985.1 Chloroflexota bacterium | reverse complement strand
TTATTAAGCAGCGTTTGGTTTTACTAAATTGGTTCTCCGTAGCGGAGATTGAACTGAAAACTGAACACTGAATACTGAAAACTGCCCCTTGGAGTAAAACATGAAATCACTCATCAAAAAATTTGCTCAAATACCAAGCCCATCTGGGTACGAAAACCAAATCCGAGACGCCGTGCGTGCCGAAGTGGAGGCTTACACTGATGAAGTCATAGTAGACGCATTGGGGAATCTCATCGTCCGCAAAGGTGAAAAAGGGCCTAACGGCCTGCGGATTATGCTCTCCGCTCACATGGACGAAATTGGCGTGATTGCCACTCATGTCGATAAAAAAGGCTTTGTGCGCTTTACAAAATTGGGCGGAGTGAATCCCGCTTATTGCATAGGCGGACGTGTGCGTTTCTTGAACGGCACACAGGGTGTGATTAATATAGAAAGATCACGGGGAAATAAGGAGCATCCCTCGTTGGAGAAGATGTATATTGACGTTGGGGCATCCTCCCCGGATGATTGTACGGTGGGAGTGGGAGACGTGGCCGTCTTCGAGCGGGCATACATGGAACTCGGCGACCGCATCGTCACCAAAGCCCTTGATGACCGGGTTGGGGTTGTGATTCTGGTGGAGGCCTTGCGCCAGTTGCACGAAAATGACATTGCCTCTCCCCATGAGTTATATTTTGTATTCAGCACCCAAGAGGAAGTAGGCTGCCGAGGGGCGGGCACATCCGCTTACCGGGTTGACCCCGACCTGGGCCTCTCCGTGGACGTGACCGGCACGGGCGACACGCCCAAAGGCTCCAAGATGGAAGTCCGCTTGGGTGAGGGGCCGGCCATCAAGGTGCGGGATGGGGGCATGTTATCCGATCCCCGCGTGGTGGATTGGATGGTCTCCACGGCGGAGGAGCATGACATCCCCTACCAGCTAGAGATATTACTGGGCGGCACCACCGACGCCAGGGCCATCCAGGTCACCCGGGCCGGCGTCCCGGCGGGATGCTTGTCGGTGCCTTGCCGCTACATCCACAGCCCCTCAGAGATGGTTGATTTTGGAGATGTGGAGTATTCGGTTCAGTTGTTAGTTGCACTGCTTTCGGAGTCGGTTGGGCAGTTAGTGTGATGAGTGACGAGTGAAACGTAATGAGTGATGAGTAATGAGTGATGAGTGAAGACGTGATACGTGATTAGGCGAGTTCACATTTCATGCAAATGAATGAATTCGCCACCAACCGACGAAGGTCAGTGTGTTTGCTCTGCAAACCTGGCAGAATAGGGTCAATTTCAATCGATTTGCTTTTGGGAGATGGAATCATGAAAGCCAGCTTTAATGAAACATTCATCGCTGAGAGCGGCGAAGTGATAATTGGTGAGCATAAATCTATTGAACTTCCCTTTGGCCGTGTGAGTGCGCGAGCCATTATCGTCCGTCAGGAAGACAGTGCCATACTGGGAACACTGCACCGCAAAAATGGGAAATATGCCTTGCCAGGCGGGGCCATAGATAATAATGAGAGCGCAAAAGATGCCATTGCTCGTGAACTTCAAGAAGAGAATATCTCATTAATTGGCAGCGATGAAACCTGGCACAATCGCATAAGCGTAAGTTTTTATTCTGGATATAAAGAGTTGGCAGTGTGGTATTTATTTGTCGTAGAGGATGCTGAAGCAAAACCGTGCGAAGAAAATATCGAGACAAAATGGATCAGCCAAGAGGAAGATGTGTGGTATCCATTACTCAGAGAGAAAATATTACTGGCTATCAAGACTTATACGCCAGAACTTAGAAAACAGGGCATGCAAAGGTAGACATGGGTAAACATACGCAACACGCAACACGCTTCACGTATCACGCAACACGCAACACGCAACACACAACACGTTTCACGTCCCACGTCTCACGTTTCACGTCTCACGTTTCACGTCTCACGTTTTACATTCTCCTCCTGTTTGCGTTGACCAGTTGCAGCGCCATCCCCCGCTTTTGGGAGAATGGTGACGCCGCCCCCACGCCTGACCCCCACCTGACCCCAACGCTGCCAACCCCCGTGGCAACCGCCGCCCCCACGCTATCCGCTCCCCAAACGACCACCCTGAAGATCTGGGTTCCGCCCCAATTCGATCCCAGCGCAGACACCCCAGCGGGAGCAATCCTCCAGGCCCGCCTGGAGGAGTTCGCCGCCCGGCGTCCGCAGGTGGAGGTGGTGGTACGGGTCAAGGCTTTGACCGGAGGGGGAGGCATCTTGGCATCTTTGCGGGCCTCGCAGGCTGCCGCTCCCCTGGCGATGCCGGATTTGGTGATGCTCTCCCGCCCGCTATTGGAAGATGCCGCCGAGGACAAGTTGATTTTCCCCCTTGATGAGTTGACAGATGCCATGGCGGACGAAAACTGGTATGAGTATGCTCAGCAGCTCTCACAATATGAGGGGGAGACGGTGGGGCTTCCGTTCGCAGGGGATGTGCTCCTCATGGCTTATCGTCCTAGCGTGATAGAGGAACCGCCCGTGGACTGGGAAACACTCCTTGCTACAGAAGCAGTGCTAGCCTTTCCCGCCTCTGACGTGGAGGCTTTGGCAACTTTTGCTCTTTATAGCAGCGTGGGAGGCGAGTTTGTCATCAAAGAGGGAGAATTATTATTTGACGAAACCTCGTTCCTGGAAGTGCTTAGATTTTTCCAAAAGGGATGGGAATCTGAGGTAATACCTTATTGGCTAACTCAGTTTGAAACCGAATCCCAGGCCTGGGCGGCCTATCAGGAACAGCAAGCTCAGTTGGCTTTTGTATGGTCTGCGAGTTATTTGGCACAGATTCCCGAAGATACAGCTTTAACTTCTATCCCCTCCCAGGATGGAAAGTCCTTCACTATTGCCAACGGCTGGCTGTGGAGTGTGGCCAGCATTGATCCTGCCCGCCAAGCCTTGAGCGTGGAGTTGGCGGAATTTTTGACGACTACTGCTTTTATGGCAAAATGGACAACCGCGGCGGGATACATGCCTCCCCGCTCGGATGCACTGGGGATGTGGCGGGAAGGCGAATCGTGGGGGTTCTTGGAGCAAGTTCTGCCAAATGCGCAGATACTTCCATCGCAAAATGTGTTGGGCACGCTGGGGCCGCTGGTGCGTGACGCTGTTGTTTCTGTCCTGAAAGATCAAGTTACACCAGAAGAGGCCCTCTTGACCCTCAGCGGGGATGATGGGGTGCAGTGAGAGGGCGGAAAAATGGCCTTTATTCCCACTTCTCAAAGCTTGGGGAGCGTGTTATAATCGGCGACTGCGTGTTTTAGAGTTAGTTAAAAAGGGTTATAAAAAATGAGTAATTTATTAAGAGCTTTTGATGCTCCTGCAAATCCAAATGTTCCCGATCTACGGACCGGGGATAATGTAAGTGTTTACGTCCGCTTTAAAGAAGGCGAGAACGATCGCACCCAAGTGTATAAGGGTACTGTGCTGCGCGTTCGAGGAGGCCAGAACGACGCAACGTTCACGGTGCGCCGGATTGCCAGTAATGGGATTGGCGTAGAGCGCACTTTCTTGATGCGTTCTCCGAGTGTTGAAAAGGTGACCGTGCATAGACATTCTAAAGTCCGCCGTTCACGGTTGTACTATCTGCGAGAGCGGAGTGGGAAAAGCGCCCGTCTCAAGCAGAAATTTTCCTAATCTTGCCTTTGTTGTTATCTGGAAGGGTGCAGTGTTTGTCTAGCTGCGCCCTTTTTGTTTTAGTAGTGGCAAAGTATTGACTGATGGTCTTACAAAATGCTTGATAACAAAACATTTGCTACTCGTTTTCGTCCATTACAAGCTCGAGGGGGAACGCCAGTTCCCCCGGGTTTAGCCCACTGGATCTGGCGATCCAGCTTGAGCGTAGTCAGTTGGTGAGTGCCCACTACCACAGGAAGAAATTATATGCCCTCAAGACAATCTCCTATAGGCGTTTTTGACTCAGGCGTAGGGGGACTTTCGGTTCTGCGTGCGATCCGGGAGCGGCTTCCTGATGAGGATATGATCTACGTAGCGGATCAGGCCCACGTGCCGTATGGCCCCCGTCCCCGGGAAGAGGTGCTCCAATTCGCGGAGGAGATTGTTCGTTATTTGCTTGGGCGGGGGGTAAAGTTGATAGTGGTGGCTTGCAACACGGCTTCAGCGGTGGCGCTGCATGGCCTGCGAGAAACCTTTCCCGAAATTCCTTTTGTGGGGATGGAACCAGCCGTGAAACCAGCCGCAGAGCGCACTCAGAGTGGCGTGGTGGGAGTGCTGGCGACCCCGGCCACGTTCCAGGGTGAGCTATACGCTTCTACCGTGGAGCGTTTTGCACAGGGGGTGACGGTTTTGCAGGACACATGTCCCGGCCTGGTAGAGCAAATTGAGAAGGGTGCATTAGATACTTCTGAGACACGCCAAATTTTGGAAGATGCGCTGCTGCCCATGCTGGCCCAGGGGATGGACCGGGTCGTGATGGGATGCACGCATTACCCTTTTGTGATCCCGGTGATTAAAGAAATTGTGGGGGATGGGGTTGAAGTAGTTGACCCGTCGCCAGCCATTGCCCGCCAGGTGGAGCGGCTCTTGGAGCGGCATGGTTTGCGCAACACGGGGGGAGGAGAGGGTGAGGCTTGGTTTGCGACCACGGGGGAGGTGGAGCAGTTGGCAGGGGTGCTGCCGGTTTTCAGTATTCAGTGTTCAGTGAACAGTATTCAGTCAATGTCGTTAAGTTAGGCAATTAATCATGTCATTTCGACGAGGTTTCGGCACGACTGCCGCCGAATAACGAGGAGAAATCTTGGTTTCAGTCT
>DAOUWT010000299.1 GCA_030666985.1 Chloroflexota bacterium | reverse complement strand
GAAGGAATTGCCCTGACTGGGGTTATTATGCTGATTGCTTATTTAACCCTGGTATTTGGGGAATTGGTGCCCAAACGACTGGCCTTGTGGAATGCTGAGAAGCTAGCACTCTCACTATCCGGTCCGTTTGGTGCCCTTTCCCGGATTACATATTTACCCATGAAGATATTGTCTTTCTCTACAGAAGCGGTACTCAACCTGATAGGCAGCGGTCAACCCGATCATCCATCTACCAGCCCAGAAGAAATCGAACTACTTGCAAAACAAGGAGCCGCAGAGGGCGTGATTAAATCTGTGGAAGAGGAATTAATTCGCGGTGTCTTCGATTATACAGAGCGTAGCGTACATGATGTAATGACTCATCGAACGTCGATTATTGCCCTGGACGAAAAGATAATGCCAGCGGAAGCATTGAAAATAGCGAAACAGTCCGGTTATTCTCGCTACCCCGTTTACAGTGGCAATTTAGATTGCGTTGTGGGGTACGTGCATATCAAAGATGTAATTTGGGCTGGCGGAAGCACGAACCTGGATCAACATTACCGCCCGATTCACTTCATCCCTGGGACTACTTCACTTCCAAAAGCCTTTGATACTCTGGCGAAAGTAGGCAGTCATATGGCAATTGTAATAGACGAATTCGGCGGGACGTATGGACTGTTGACCCTTGAGGATTTGCTGGAGGAAATCGTAGGGGAAATCGAGGACGAACATAGTCCTGTTTCTCATTCCTTTGTGCAACAGTCTGAAGGTGAATGGATCGTACCCGGCCAGACCTCGATTTCTGATGTTGGCGATTTGCTAAAGGTGAAGTTTCAGCCCAAGGGCAGGTACAAAACGATTGCCGGATTCATGATGACAGAATTGGGCTTTGTACCCGTTGAGGGTGACCGGCTTCAAAAGTTTGGCTATTCATTTATTGTCCGCAAACGCGAAAATCTACGCATCGTTGAAGTTGGTGTAACGCGCGCCGCGACTTGATTGCTACCGCAAAAATAGGTAATGAAATTATGATCGATTTCGAACACACAATTTTTATTCTCTTATTATTGAGCGGGATACTCAATGCCAAACCCCCTCAGCAGCGCTGGGCGATATTGATAATTGCGATCGGGGTCCTGCTGGTATTCTTGCCCCCAGCCCGCCAGATATCGATACCGTGGGAGATGATTTTGGGACTGGTTATTCCATTGCTCCTATGGCAGAACGCCCGAAGAATTGTTAATGCCAATTGGCGAGGCTGGAAGAGCGTTGCTTTATGGGTAGGCGCTGTTCTGATTTACAGTGTAGTCCTCGGGATTACCCAGGTTTTGAATTGGCCGGGAGCGCTGCTCTTTGGGCTGATCGCTGCCAGTATGATCTGGAGGGCCGGTGAACCCGAAGAAAGTGCCAGCTATATGAGCCAGATCGGCCCGCTGACCCTGTTATTCCTGCTGACCGAGGTTGAGGCGGCCATCCAATCCCCGGATCATTATTTGGGGGGGATTTTCAGCGGTGCGTCTTTTGGGGTGGCAACCGCTTTAGCCGGGCTT
The DNA here is from genome assembly GCA_030666985.1 of Chloroflexota bacterium. Taxonomy (GTDB): domain Bacteria; phylum Chloroflexota; class Anaerolineae; order Anaerolineales; family UBA11858; genus B10-G9. The sequence goes on along the minus strand of DAOUWT010000299.1, from coordinate 1,977 downwards.
TATCTGCTCCGAAAGGTTTCGCCCAAATTTCATGCCTGGATTGGCATCGGGCAGGTATATGTAGCCTACTGGTTCTCGTATATTGCTGGTGTATCGGCAGTTACTGCGGCGTTGATCGCCGTAATGACTTTTGTATGGTTGAATCAATACTACCAACTTGGTTTTCATGAGAAAGCACCACCAGCGCCGTTGAATACCTGGCCCGGGTTTGTTTTCGTTCTGGCCTTATTCCTGTTGCTGGGTTGGCAAGCACACCAGCCGGTCTCGATCCTTTTCATTATCGAGGTGGCTGCAGGGACTTTGCTCGGCCTGCTCATCACCTGGTTGGGACGCCGATGGGAAATACCAGCTTTTCATAAAGAAAAGCCGTATTGGATGGCAGGAGCGAGAATCGCCTTATTGCTATTTCCGGCTCTATTGCTCTGGCCCCGCAATGCTTTACACCAACCCATCCAACTCGCAGTAGCCATTGGAATATCGGTTTTGGTGATCGGCTTTTCGCATATGGGTTTTTCTTTCTATTTTCCCAGGGGACCACAATCGAAGGATATTCGTCCACAATCGTAACTTATTACGCATGATGTACTCATAATCCCCTATGGGGTTGGATTGCATAGTGTGTATTTGAAATCAAAGGAGAACAAATGTCAAATTTACTACTTGTTATATTGAATGACACCAGCGTACTGCCAGATTTATTGGAGGTATGGCGGGACATTGGCGTCCCCGGAACCACGATTCTGAAGAGCGCCGGCGGACATAGCACCCGTAACTGGCTCAGCCGGGTTGGGTTGGGCGCTATCAACAACCTTTTTGAAACGAAAGAAGTCCAAACCCGCACGCTGATCGCGGTCTTCGATGACGAAGAATTGTTGGCCCAGGCAATTGCTGAAGCTGAACGCATCGTAGGCGGCTTTGATCGACCCAATAGCGGGCTGGTTTTAGTGCTGCCGGTTTCACAGGCAATTGGGTTATACAAAGCCCAGCCTCAACCTCCACAGGAGGTATCCCCACCAGCGCTCAGATCCGACTGGTCTGTTTTACGCGATACGCCCATAAAAAATGTGGCAACCATCATGGAGTTGGAACCAACCATCATAGGCCCCGACACTTCTTTGAACGATGTAGCACAGGCAATGTTGGCCCACCCCCGTGTGCATGTAGCTAGTGTAGTGGCTGAAGACGGCAGGCTAATAGGTCTGATACACCTGAAGACTCTAGCTGACGATCTTTTCTTCCATATCATCCCCGAAGAATTTATAGCCGAGAGCACCGACATTGAAAAGATGATGGATTTCGCGGACAAGACCCGTATCCGTACCGCTGGGGATGCGATGATCCCCCCGGTTTGGATAAAGCATGACGAGACCGTCAAAAATGCTTTCAAGCGGATGCATCTAAATGGGTTGCCAGGATTGCCATTAGTCGATGAACGCTACCATGTCATCGGTTATGTCAATTTGCTAGAATTATTATCGCTGTGCATCCAGACTAAAAATGGTACCGACCTTTCGGAGGCAAAGAAATGAACCCCGTTTGGTTAGCAGGTAGCATTTTTCTATTGACCTACGCCCTGATTGTCAGCGAAAGAATACATCGCACAATATCTGCACTCTTGGGCGGCTTGGCGATGATTCTGTTTGTGATTCCTCAAGACACAGCGTTCCATTCCATTGACTGGAATGTGATTTTCCTCCTGGCTGGCATGATGATCATTGCCAATGTCCTGAAAGAGACGGGGTTATTTCAATGGATTGCCTTACAGGCAGTTCGTTTAGGGAAGGGCGACCCCTTCCAGGTGCTGATCGTCCTCTCATTGATCACTGCGGTTGGCTCAGCGCTTTTGGATAATGTAACCATCGTTATTTTGATCGCGCCGGTGACTTTATTTGTAGCCTCAACATTGCGGGTCAGCCCCATCCCTTTCCTGATTGCTGAAATACTGGCTTCCAACATCGGTGGTATGGCAACCCTGAT
>DAOUWT010000162.1 GCA_030666985.1 Chloroflexota bacterium | reverse complement strand
CATTTCGACGAGGTTTCGGCACGACTGCCGCCGAATAACGAGGAGAAATCTTGGTTTCCGCGTTTTCCTCGGCTTTTCGGAAACCATCAGCGGAATTGACAAGTGTTTGACCAAAATCAAAAATGATTGCCTTGATCATAAGACTATCCTGTTTCAAAACGAGTAGGAGGAGATAGAAGGTTCAGGGATTCCGAAATCGTGAAAACGTGAGACGTAAAACGTAAAACGTGATAACATATTTCACGTCTTCACTCTTCATGCCTCTATGAAAAGGAGAACTCATTGTTCTTAGGATTATCCTCTTTTATGTTATTATTTGTCGCCATAGCGCTGTTATTCGATTTCCTAAATGGATTTCACGATAGCGCCAATGCGGTGGCGACGATGATCTCTTCCCGGGCCATGGGGCCTCGGAAAGCGTTAATACTCAATGCTGCCGCCAACTTTGCCGGCCCCTTTCTCTTTGGTGTCGCCGTGGCCGAGACCATTGGTCATGAGGTGGTGGCAGAGAATGCCGCAACTTACACGGTGATTCTCGCCGCGCTTGTAGGAGCCATTGTCTGGAATGTGTTTACTTGGCTGATGGGTATCCCTTCTAGCTCATCTCACGCGCTGATCGGGGGACTGATTGGGGCTGCGCTCATGGGACACGGCCTTGAAGCCATTCTTTTGCCCGGCCTGGAGAAAGTGTTGCTGGCATTATTTATATCCCCCATAATAGGGATGGTATCAGGATTTCTCCTAATGAGAATCACCCTTTTCCTATCCCGTGGAGCAACCCCAAAGATCAACTTCTTCTTCAAACGCGCTCAATTGCTAACTGCCACTACATTGGCACTAAGCCATGGAGCCAACGATGCGCAGAAGACAATGGGGATGATAACCATGGTACTTCTGACCGAGGGGATGTTATCCCACTTTATCGTACCTACCTGGGTGGTTGTTGCCAGTGCGGGAGCAATGTCACTTGGGACGGCTATGGGAGGCTGGAGGATCATCCGCACCCTGGGAGCCAAGTTCTATAAAGTTCGCCCAGTGCATAGTCTTACCTCCCAGGCAGCTTCAGCAGGGATAATTCTGGGAGCGGCACTCATCGGTGCTCCAGTGAGCACCACGCAAGTAGTGAGCACCACCATTTTAGGCGTTGGAGCAGCCGAACGGTTAAACAAAATTCGCTGGGGCGTGGTTGGGGACATCGCAGTCGCCTGGCTGCTGACTATCCCCGCCTCGGGACTTTTCGGAGCGCTAGCATATCTAGGAATACGTTACATTGGACTGTAGTGAAACAGGAGGAAATAATGGGCTGGTTACAACGTTTATTTAAGAAAGGTCGGCAAGATCGTTTTATTGAATTATTGATCCAACAAGCGGATTACACTGTTAAAGGAGCGGATGCTCTACTTGAATACCTTAAACACCCCAGTAAAGAACAAGCCGATGAAGTCACTCGCATAGAAAAAGAAGCTGATGAGGTACGACGTATCTTAATTGCTGAATTGAACAATACTTTTGTCACCCCGCTTGACAGGGAAGACATTCACGCTCTCTCGCGTGACATTGACGACGTGCTAGACTACGCCCGTTCTACAGTTGAGGAGATGTATATCTTGGAAGTGCAACCTAACGAGTACTTGCATCGTATGGTCTCTATGTTGGGCGACGCCGCGCGTGAGATACATTTAGGGGTACAACGGCTACAGGGCCACCCGGCAGTGGCCGAAGACCACGCTGTGCGGGCCAAGGCCTTGCACAACCGCATGGAGAGAGTCTACCGCGAAGCCTTGGCAGAACTATTCCACCGCCCGGAAGATATTGAGCACATCATGCAAATGCTCAAGTTGCGCGAAACTTATCGCCATTTGAGCAACGCCGGTGATCGCTGGGACGAAGCTGCGAACGTGCTGAACGATATCGTGGTCAAGATGCCTTAACATGACCTTTGACCGCAGTGATTTAAACTGCAGCCGAGAGCTGCTCCTGTATTTGGGTTTGTTGTAGCATAAATGCCAATATAAGGGGGTTTCTAAAGGAGAACGATTAAAACCTGACAGGTCTGGGTGACCACACAAAAGGTCAAAGAGCCATATTCATTACTGCTTGGTTCAAAAAGAGGGGTAAGACTTGCATTTAAGTACAGCGACACCCAAAGAGGCAATCTTATCTATTTCTAACGCATCAAGAGGCTTTCCCGTGGTACATTATCAGGAGCCGTGTTCCTGGGACGGAAGTTATTTGCGGACAGACCCTTAGCATTACAACCCCCTACAAGGATTTATTATGTCTACTAACAATCAACCCACATCTCTCGAAGACCACGTTGGCAACCTCCGCGCGGATCTCAAAGAAGCCAACTTTCACACTATAGCTGCCCTAACAGGGTCTAAATATGAATTCACCGGAGACGAGCATGGACTATTTCAACTTACTATGTGGGAGAAAGAAGTCATTGTCGCCACGCAGGATTTCATTGCTAAAGATGCCAAAACCCAGCAACCCCTAGATATACTTTCTCAAGCCTTTATCGCCTATTATTTTCACAATGCCAAACACTATGTACCTGAAAGAGGCTGGATTTCATTTTCGAAAATACCCGATGGCAAATTCTATAACTCGGCGCATAAGGAACAAACATCTAAAAAGCTGCTTCTTTCTTTTGGCAACGACTATCAAGCTTTCGAAGAGGCAGCCAAAAAGGTAGGTGGAAAGCTAGCACCCTTTGACACCACAGCTTATCAATTTCAGGTGTTTCCCAAAGTGGCCCTCTTGGCAGTTTTATGGAAAGGGGATGAAGATTTCCCACCCTCCTATCAAATATTATTTAACCACGACGCCATTTACCACCTCAATTCAGAAGCCTACGCTATATTAAGTAGTATGCTCACAAAACGAATAATCAAAGCAAAATAGATTCTCCGTGATGCGTGGTGCGTGATACGTGAAACGTGGTGCGTCGCTTCGTGTACGGTTTTTAGTTGCCGGCGGGCGACTCCAATAAATTAGCGCAGATTGGCGTAGATTAGCGGACAAGCAGATTAGCAGACAAGGAGAGCCAGCATGAAAATAGCAATTAGCGGCAAAGGGGGCGTCGGAAAAACAACCCTGTCGGCCTTGTTGGCCCAGGTCTACGCAGACGACGAGCGAGACGTTTTAGCGGTAGATGGCGACCCCGCTCCCTGCCTGGCGGGTGCGTTGGGCTTTCCCGATGAGGTTCGAGCAAAACTAAGCCCCATCGCCGAGATGGACGCCCTTATCGAAGAGCGCACCGGGGCAAAACCAGGCTACTCCGGCGGATTTTTCACCCTCAACCCGCGCGTGGACGATATCCCCGAACGCTTCAGCGTTACCCACCGGGGGGTGCGCCTCCTCGAGATGGGGAGCGTTGACCTGGGGGGAAGTGGGTGCATCTGCCCCGAAAGCGCGATGCTAAAAACCCTCTTCACTCACCTACTCTTCCGCGACGACGAGGTGCTCATCCTAGATATGTACGCCGGCGTAGAGCACTTGGGACGCGCCACTGTCGATTTTGTAGACGCCATGGTCATAGTCGTTGAACCCACCCGTCGCAGCATAGGAACCGCAAAGCAAATCAAAAAATTAGCCACCGACATTGGCCTCACACGCCTCTGGCTGGTAGGAAACAAAGTCCGCAACCAAGAGGAAAAAGATTTCCTTATAGCAGAATCCCCTGGCATACCGCTTTTGGGAACCCTCGCCGCCGACTTCGGCGTTCAAGAAGCCGACCGCTTGGGCATTCCGGTTTACGATCACGTTCCCGCCCTCCGCGATGCCGCCCAAAGGATGGCTAAAACGATCGAGGCGGAAATATATTCTGCATCCAAGGAGTGAACTTAAGATATGACAACGACAATTGCTTTAGCCGGTAAAGGTGGCACGGGGAAAACCACTGTGGCCGGCATGATCATCAAATATCTAATGCAAAAACAGGATGGAGCTATCTTGGGTATAGATGCTGACCCCAGCGCAAATCTGAACATGGTGCTAGGTTTAGACCTTGGCCTGACGGTTGGCCAAGTTCGCGAAAACCTGTTGGTAGAGATACAAAACTCTCTCAAATTCGGTGGGGCAGCGAGGGGAACGCTCCCTAGTGGGATGACGAAAAGCGACTATTTGAATTACGAGGTTCAATCCGCCCTCTCAGAAAGTGATCGCTTTGATTTAATTGCCATGGGACGCTCAGAAGGTCAAGGCTGTTATTGCGCCGTCAACCACAACCTGCGGGAAATCATCGACGGTATTAGTAAAAATTATCGCTATGTAGTAGTTGACAACGAAGCGGGGATGGAACACCTCAGCCGGCGTACAACGCGAGACGTGCAACACCTTTTCATCGTCAGCGGCCCCACTCAGCGGGGCATCGTGGCCGCGGAACGCATTGTCCAGTTGCGGAATGAACTGGAAATCAATATCGAAAACGCTTATTTTATACTCAACCGTTTGCCGGGTGAAATGCCCCCTCCGATTCAGGAACGCATTGATAAAATGGACATTCCCTTTTTGGGGGTAGTCCCATCAGACGACGAGTTGGTCAACTTTGAATTCAGCGGCAGGCCGCTTGTGGAGCTAGGAGATGATTCCCCCGTTTACCGGGCTGTGGCTCAGATGATGGATCAGACGCTGGAAATCGCTTAAGCGGTAGATTGGGAAATTGGTGTACCGGTATATTGGTAGACTGGGAGATTGGGAAACTGGGGAAACCAATATACCAATTTACTAATTTGCCAATATACCAGCCCCCCAACATACCAATTCATCATTCCTCTTCGTCTTCTGATGCAGTTTTCTTGAATATTCCCCAATAGAGAAACGCTCCCGCTGTCCCCAGCAGAAAACCGCCAAAGGCCCCGGGGGACGAGAACCGAGCTAGTAAAGCGACGAATACGAAAAACACACCAAATACCACGCTTTGTAATTGCCACCGTCGTTCAGGTTGCTGAAAGGCGAACAAAGTGAACCAACCTGCCACTGCGCCAAAAACAATTAAGCCAAAGGTCTGGCCAACTATTCCCAAAAAAGCCATTACTTCTCTAAAACTTAACATGTTTTCCTCCTTATAACTAATAGTAATTATTCACTCCCCTTACCAAGACCTCCGAGGTTTTTGTAGTGCAACATTAGTTCCAGGATGGAACGGCCTAACCTCGGAGGTCTGCCAGTCAGCGAAATCCGTTGGGAGGAGGGTGAACGCTTACGTATTATTCCTCTGCTGCCACCACCTCAACCCCAGGGAAAAACTGATGGACTGTACCTTGCACCCATCCCTTCAAAGTAGATGCCGAAAGGGGACATCCCAGGCACGCTCCTCCTAACCGTATGGTGACTATATCATCTTCAAAATTCACCAACTCTGCCGAGCCGCCATGATATTGCTCGATATAAGCGCTTATTTTCTTGACCAAAGTTTGCATTTGTTCTTCTCGGGAAGGGTTTTCAACCATAATCTAGCCTCCTGGTATATCTCGGCCCCGTAGTCCATGATTCAGCAACTCAGCCACTTGATCTTGAGTGTTTGTTAGCCGGTTAGCAATTACACTTGCTAATCGATTTATTACAAGTATACCTGTTTTAGGGTGTTCTTGATAGAGCTTTCTTAGATCAGCCCCTTTTATGCGGAGTAGTTCTCCGCCTTCAGCACACATTGCTCCCGAAGTGTAGGTGCGGCGTCCTAAAGCAGCCGACCACCCAAACAAGTCCCCCTTTCCAAGGGTAGAAATGACCAGAGCCGCTTCTTCCTTAGGATTGAAATGAATGATGACTTTTCCTTCTACTACCATGTAAAGATACTTGGCTTCCTCTCCTTGCCTGAATATCTCTTCTTCAGCTTTACATTCGACCTTCTCGAAGAGGGAACGTAAAATATCCAATTCTTCTTCATCTAACTCATCAAGCAAAGATAATTGCTCTATAAATTCTTCGGCCATCTTTTCTCCAACCGTACATTGAAATAGCGTTTAGGTCTTCTTCTCACACATTGTCGTCAGCGGGAAGTGCCAAGAAAGGCTAGACCTCTCTGTTCGTAACCGTTCCCCCCCATGAATGTAGGTCGAAATGGCAATTTCGGTGCAAAGTTACACTTTGCCAAGCGAATTACCAATTCGCCCTACAGGGGGGGAGTAATTACCTCTGCTCTATAATGTACTGGGAAAGGAGAAACTTTATCAGTGGGAAACCTCGTCAAAAAGAAGATATTAATCACTCTTCGCCTCGCGAGCGGCGTTACTTCCGCGCTCTAGCAGGATCGGCAGATCCTGCGGGTGGAGTCCGGAGGAACTGGCGTTCCTCCTTGAGCGTGGGGGGTGGAGTCCGGAGGAACTGGCGTTCCTCCTTGAGCGTGGGGGGTGGAGTCCGGAGGAACTGGCGTTCCTCCTTGAGCGTG
>DAOUWT010000285.1 GCA_030666985.1 Chloroflexota bacterium | reverse complement strand
CCTTTACTAGCTATGTCATTCTGAGGGCGTTTTTCCCGAAGAATCTCCTCGTTCGGAGTGGGAGACTCTTCGCTCACACAAAACATTCGCTCAGAGTGACATATTTCGAGTTTTTTACCAGAGGGATGTGACCGATTACAAAGAAGGTGTTCTCAGGAACGCGGTTCCTTTGCGAAGCATCCCGTAAGGGGCGAGGAACCGCGTTCCTGAAAGGAAGATTTCTATGAGTTTGGAATTTGTTGTTCGCATTATTGGCATGATCATATTTGGAGTCAGCGGGGGATATTTGGGGATTCATTTTAGCATTCTTATCGGAACCTCCCCCGGAGAAAACGCGGCCATCTTTGCCTTGGTGGGCGCTTTACTAGGATTGGTAGCGACGCCCCTTATAACAACACGCCCCTTGAAATCAATGCGGGCTTTGTTGGCTCGGTCGGAGACAAAGACCTTGGGGGCCGGTCTAATTGGATTGACTGTGGGCCTGGTGATTGCTGCCTTGTTAGCTTTTCCACTCTCTTTATTACCTTCTCCATTTGGAGAAATCTTGCCTTTTATAGGTGCGCTCTTATTCTCTTATTTTGGAGTGGCAATTTTCATTATGCGCAGAAACGATTTGTTTGCTGTTTTCCCGACCCGGGCTTTCAAGCTTTCCAAAGAGGATGACGAACCGGCCGAGAGGAGCGATAGGACGATCCTGATAGACACGAGCGTGATCATTGACGGGCGCATTAGTGACATAGCCCAAACTGGTTTTTTGGCAGGTGAATTACTTATCCCTCGTTTTGTACTTGATGAATTGCAGCACATCGCAGATTCCTCAGATGGCTTGCGCCGCCAACGAGGCCGGCGCGGCATGGAAGTTTTATCCAAATTACAAGAATCCAAGAAAATCCCCGTTCGTATCAGTGATATTGATGTGGAAGGCACGCGGGAAGTAGACAGCAAACTCGTCATTCTGGCCCGGCAATTGAGCTGTCCAATTCTAACAAATGACTATAACCTGAACCAAGTAGCCGAACTACAAGGCGTCCCGGTTTTGAATATCAATGAGTTAGCCAATGCCGTCAAAGCCGTGCTTCTGCCCGGAGAGACCGTAGAGGTGAAAATCATTCAGGAAGGCAAAGAACGCGGCCAAGGAGTTGGGTACCTCTCGGATGGAACCATGGTCGTTGTCGAGGACGGCCGAGAGTACATTAATAAAGACATAATGGCCCTTGTCACTAAAGTCCTCCAAACGGCTGCTGGACGAATGATCTTTGCCCGGCCCGAATGATGGCGGGGGCCAGACCTCCGAGGTTTGCACTACAAAAACCTCGGAGGTCTTAGCCCCGCGTTATTTGTGGACAAACCCCAAAATACAAAAAACATAGGAGAAGCGGTGGCCTTGAAAATCTATAATACACTTACTCGCCAAAAAGAACTTTTCGAACCCCTAAAAGCCGGGCAGGTCTCCATGTATGTCTGTGGCCCTACTGTCTACGACAAGGCTCACGTAGGCCACGCCATGTCGGCCTTGGTTTTTGACATCATCCGCCGCTACCTGGAATACAAAGGCTACCAAGTCAAACACGTCACAAACTACACCGACGTTGACGATAAGATCATCCAACGATCCATGATTGAAGAGATTGATGCCCTAGAAATTGCAGAACGATACATTCGCGAGTTTGATCAGCACCTGAAAGACCTCCATATCTTGCCCGCTGATGTCTTCCCCCGCGCCACGGAGGAAATGAGCCACATTATCCAAGCTATAGAAACCCTGGTGAAAAAAGGCTACGCCTATGCCGTGGAGGGAGATGTCTACTACCGGGTAAATGAATTCGATGGCTACGGCAAACTCTCTGGCCGGCAAATAGATAGCATGGAAGCCGGTTCCCGCATTGCGGTCGATTCTCGCAAAGAGCACCCCATGGACTTTGCACTCTGGAAATCCGCCAAACTCGGCGAACCGTCCTGGACGAGTCCCTGGGGCGAGGGGCGTCCGGGCTGGCACATCGAATGCTCGGTAATGTGCTCCACCCATCTTGGAGAGCAAATCGACATCCACGGGGGCGGGAACGACCTTATCTTCCCCCACCACGAAAACGAAATTGCCCAAAGCGAAGCCCTCACAGGAAAGCCTTTCGCGAAATATTGGGTTCACAACGGCATGATGCAGCTCTCCGGCGCCAAAATGTCCAAGTCCCTGGGCAACCTGGTCACAATAGATGCCTTTTTGGAGGAATATGAGGCCGATGTCCTGCGGATAATGCTCCTCAACTCCAGCTATCGCAGCCCCCTCACCTTCAACGAAGAAACCATCCAGCACGCCCAAAGCGCCCTCGAACGCCTCCGTTCCGCGCTGCGTCCTGCTCGTCCCCAGGGGGATGGTGCGGGGGATGGCGCGGGGGATGGGGGATTGCAAGCCCAGGCGGATACGGCCCACCGGAAATTCGTAGAAGCCATGGATGACGACTTCAACACCGCGGGAGCGTTGGGACATCTCTTCGACCTGGTGCGCGCCGTGAACCAAGCCCGGGACCGGGGAGAGGATTCCGCAACCCTGAGCGTGGGGCAGAACCTGCTGCGGGAACTAACCGGCGTCTTGGGCCTGACCCTCGAACTCCCTGAAAAAGGCAACGGAGAAATTGGCCCATTTATAGACCTCCTCGTGGAAGTCAGGAGCGATCTGCGAGAGCAAAAACTCTGGTCCCTTTCCGACAGAATCCGAGACCAACTCCTCGAACTGGACGTAGTCATCGAAGACGGCCCCGCAGGCACAACCTGGCGCTGGAAGTAAAAATATGAGTGAATGGATAGTTGGCCGTAACCCGGTTTATGAGGTTTTGCGATCTGGGCGCAGGGAGGTCTACCAGCTTAGAGTTGCGCGTAGCACAAACGAGGGCGGTCATTTAAGCGATATCTTTCAGCTTGCCTCCCGGGCCGGGATACCGGTTGAACGTGTCCCCCGGCAACAGTTGCACGGATTGGGATCCGTCCACCAAGGGGTGGCCCTGAAGGCTAGCTCATATCCCTACGCAGAAATAACGGATATTCTAGAACGAGCCGAAAAATTAGAAGAACCTCTCCTGATCCTGGTACTGGACGTTCTAAAAGACCCCCAAAACGTGGGAACATTGATAAGAACCGCCGAAGCGGTTGGCGCTCACGGGATTATCCTCCCCTACCGGCAGACGGCTACCGTTACCCCGGCAGTCGTCAGCGCCTCATCGGGGGCCAGCGAACACGTTCTCATCTCCCAGGCTAATATAGCTCAGACCCTGGCGATCCTGAAGGAAGAGGGGGCCTGGGTGGTTGGCCTGGAGGCCGGAGACGAGGCGCAGCCACCGGGCAAAATTGACCTCTCAGGCCATATCGTGATAGTAGTAGGAAGCGAAGAGCAAGGCATGAGGAGATTGGTGCGTTCTTCGTGTGATTTCTTAATGGAGTTACCCATGCGGGGGAAAGTTGACTCCCTCAACGCTGCCGTAGCGGGATCGGTGGCCCTGTACCTCGTATGGGGCGCTAGAAATTACCGGGGGAAATAGGGGATGGTTCACTTCAAGCTACAAATTAGGTAACACTTTTCCCAAAACCATATGTCATTGCGAACCCCCGTTTCGCTGTGCGTGCCGTTGGCATGGGGGTGTGGCAATCTCCCTGATTTCACTGCACAATTG
>DAOUWT010000141.1 GCA_030666985.1 Chloroflexota bacterium | reverse complement strand
CGCCCATCCTCGGCCACCAAAACATTCGAAGGCTTTATGTCCCGGTGCAATACGCCTTCTTTATGAGCGTAGGCAAGCGCAGAACTAACCGCCTCAAAAATGTCCCCTATCTCCTCAATTGATATTTCACTCCTCAGCAAACGCGCTTTTAGGGTTTCCCCTTGTACATATTTGAGGACTAAATAAGGACGTCCGCCATGTTCAGCAAAATCGTAAATAGGAACAATATTAGAATGCTCTAGGCTTGCAACCACACGGGCCTCGCGCTGGAATCGAGCCAAGAAGTTCGGGTCCTCCATAAAAGCCGGGTGCAAAGCTTTTATGGCCACATAGCGGTCTAAGCGGGCATGGTAAGCCTTGTACACCGTCGCCATCCCGCCTTGTCCAAGCTGCTCGACAAGACGATAGGAACCAACATTTTCTCCAAGCATAAAAGCCATAATTTTTTCTCCTTCAATTCGCCCCAATTATACCGTATTTAAGGATTGGGAAACAGGGAGCAGGGGAGCAGGGAAGCAGGGGAGCAGGAAGAGCAGGATGCTATGGGGAAATATCCTCGCCCAGACCATAGGCTCCTGCCTTGAGTACCTTTAAAGAGAGCAGCGCACACTTAACGCGCACGGGGCCCAGTTCAATTCCCAACATATCTATAATATCTTGCTTAGAGATAGCTTTTACTTCGTCTACTTTTTTCCCAATAATTGACTCCAGAAGAAGATCTGCCGATGCTAGAGAAATGGCGCAGCCTTCACCACTAAAAAGGGCTTCTACGACCCGATTATCTTCATCTAAACGAACATCTATACGAATATGATCCCCGCAAGATGGATTATCATCCTCGAAACTGAAGTCATTTGGATCTAATGTCCCCTTATGATGCGGGGATTTATAACGTTCAATGATCATTTCTCGATAAAAATCTTGCATAGCTCATTCCTAACATTAAAATCACAGTAGCAAAAAAGTCACCCCTATTCTCCCGCTCACAGCGCCGTCCCCGGCGCAAAACCCGCTACTTGGTCTACACAGTCCCTCGATGGTTAGCGAGCCAATCGCATTGGCGGGGACGTTTTATAGACCCGTCCAACCCGGTTGGACTACTACCCAGGTAATAAAATCTATCCAAATATCTCTTTGACGCGATAAATCCCTTTTACCAAGCGATCAACATCCTCGGGAGTATTATAAAGATAAAAGCTGGCTCGCGTCGTGGCGGGGATATTATATTGGTCGTGCAGGGGTTGAGCGCAATGATGCCCCGCCCGAACGGCCACACCATCGAAGTCCAGGATTTGGGCCACATCGTGGGGGTGGGCCTCCTCCATCACAAAAGAAGCCACGCCACCTTTTTGGGCTGCCTCAGGGCCAAACACCTTTAGGCCGGGAATCTCGCTCAATCGCTCTAGGGCATAGGTTATGAGACGCTGTTCGTGCTCCGCGATGGCTTCCATGCCCAACCCCGACAAATAGTCCACCGCAGCGCCAAATCCCACGGCTTCCGCAATGGCAGGCGTTCCCGCTTCAAATTTATGAGGCAGATCGTTGGGGCGGAAGGAACGCAAGGTCACGCTCTTGATCATGTCTCCCCCACCCATGTAGGGCGGCATCGCTTCCAGCAGGTCACGCCGGCCATATAAAACCCCGATTCCGCTCGGCCCGCACATTTTATGGGCTGAAAAGACGTAAAAATCGGCCCCTAAATCGGTGACATCAACCGGGATGTGAGGCACAGCCTGGGCCCCATCCACCAAAGTGATTGCCCCCGCTTTGTGAGCCAGTTGGATGATCTCTTTAGCAGGGTTAATCGTTCCCAAGACGTTCGACATGTGGGTGAAAGTGACCAATTTTGGGCCGCGCTCCAGCAGTTCGCTATACGTGCCCAGGTCGAGGAGACCTTCAGGGGTGACAGGAATGAAATCCAATTCCAGATTCCGCTCGGCGGCCAGCATCTGCCAGGGGACGAGATTGGAATGATGCTCCATCCCGGTAAGCAAGATGCGATCCCCAGCCTCCAAGTTGGTGCGCCCCCAGCTTTGGGCAACGAGATTGATGGCTTCAGTAGCGTTGCGGGTGAAGATGATTTGCTCAGGTTGAGAGGCATTGATAAAGGCAGCTACTTTGACGCGGGCGCCTTCGTATAACGCAGTAGCCTCTTCGGCCAGAGTATGAATACCACGATGGATGTTGGCATTATGACGCCGGTAATACTCATCCATTGCTCCTATGACCGCTTCTGGTTTCTGGCTGGTGGCAGCCGAATCCAAATAGACCAGTGTGACATCTGAGCCTAATTCGCGCCCTAAGATAGGAAAGTCTCTTTTGATGCCTTCAATATCGAGAGCAGGAATATCGATCTCAGAACTCATGGGTTACTTCCTCTCGAATACTCCTCATTCGTAAATTTCTCACTTCCATTTCGAGTTACGCCGGCGACGACGCAGGCGTCGAATATTGGTGGATTTTATCGGGCACCACAATACGCGATCTGGAACCATCCAACCGTCGGTTAGATACACGTTCCTGTCAAACTGAACCGCTACTTTCTTAGGGCTTTTCTTGACCACCACGCCTTCTACCCAATCACGGACGCGCTCATCGTCTTGATCATGGTCACATAATACTTCAACGTGCTCACCAATTTCAAACTCTTTTCCCATACTAGGGGGGGATGTCAAAGGTATACTTGCCAATTTTGCCTCCTGTTAACTATAAGGGAGCTCCAAGTAAATAATTGTCCTAGAACTCGTGGTGCGTTTTGCGTGGTGCGTGTCGCGTGTTGCCAGGTGCACTGCACTTCTAAAATCATGAAGTGCAGTGCACCTGGTGTTTCATTCCAATTTCCTGTGAATTGCCTGTGTAAGCCGTTCCTTGACACTGACCAAGGGGATGCTGCGCAAAATATCATCGAAAAAGCCATGCACTATGAGACGCTCTGCCCCAGGGCGTGGGACTCCTCTGGCCTGCAAATAAAACATTTGCTCAGGGTCTATTTTCCCGACTGTGGAGCCGTGGCTGCAACGAACTTCATCGTTGAGTATCTCTAACCCAGGGATAGATGTGGCGCGGGCCTTATCGCTCAATATCAAATTACGGTTTGCTTGATAGCCGTCAGTGTGTTTGGCTCCCGGAGCAACGTAGATCATGCCCCGCCAGACCGAACGTCCACTTTCGGAGAGGGCGCCTTTGCATAATAAATTACTATACGTGTGAGGAGCAAGATGGTTTTGTTGGGTATTATATGAGAGGTGCTGCTTCCCATTGGCAAAGAACATCCCTGAGACGCGCCCTTCTGCTCCTTGGTCAATTAAATCCACGGAAAGGAAGTGCTTCGTCAAATGAGAGCCTATCGCTCCCGCTACCCAATCAAGCTTCCCATCCCGGTCTACCTGAGCCTTCTTGTGCCCGAAACTCCACACATTTCGTCCCAATGTTTGGAGTTCAACAAGTTTTAGATTTGCGCCTTGTCCAATATAAATCTCGAAATTTTCTCCGCTAAGGCTCTGTTCTGTCGAAATACCATTTCGACCTACATTCGAGGTTGTCTCATGGATGTATGTCAGTGAGCTGCCCTCTTCTAGGTAAATCATCAAATGCGAAAAATGCGCCAATCCGCCGCCGGGGGCTAAGAATAGGCTATGCAAGGTCTGATCCACACCCACACCCTTGGGAATGTAGACAAAAATCCCGTTCTTGGCAAAGGCCCCTGTTAGGGCCGCAAATTTGCCCTCCTCAGGTTTTAGGATTTGGCCCAAAATCTTTTTTACTAAGTCTGGGTGCTTCTCGGCAGCCGTGTTTAGATCCGTGAAAATAATCCTTTTCTCAGCAAGCTCGGGAAGGAGGTCAACAGCAACCCCTCCCGGGCCGAGGATGGCCCGTCCACCCTGTCGCCGCTCGGTCAAAGGTTCCAGGTGGTGCGGCGCGGTTGCATCCTGCGAGGGTTGGACCGCGCCGCCCGCAAGCCGCAGGGCGTCCACCTTCAAGGCGCGGAGGCTGGTGCGCCGCCAGGCCTCGTCGTCCCGGGTGGGATAAGGCTGACGCTGAAAGCTCTCCCAGGCCCCCTGCCGGTAAGCGGCCACAAGGGGGGGCATACCTCCCCCCAAGGGCAACGTCCCCCGCGTAAATCCCAATTGCCTGATTGGTTTCTTTTGTGCCATAATCTTCCTTTGCTAGTACATCTCGACGAAAAGCCATCCGCCAGAAACCGCTCGGTTACAAACCTTCGCTATCGCATGTCAGATTGTACTTTTCATCACCCAGGAACGCGGTTCCTCGGAGGAACCACGTTCCTGGGTGTATGCTAGCCTACTGATCCTTCCATTTGAATTTGGATCAGGCGGTTCATCTCGATGGCGTATTCCATGGGCAGTTCCTTGACCAAAGGTTCAATGAAGCCGGAGACAACCATGGTGGTGGCTTCTTCTTCGCTCAATCCGCGGCTCATGAGGTAGAAGAGTTGCTCGGTTTCGACCTTTGAGACGGAGGCTTCGTGCCCCACGGTGACGTCCCGTTCGTCTACATCTATATAAGGGTATGTATCGGAACGAGAATGCTCATCCAGGATAAGGGCATCGCAAACCACGTTGGAGCGCACGTTTTTCCTGCCTGGATTGATTTTTACTAGGCCGCGATAAGAAGCCCGCCCGCCTGCTTTGGAGATTGATTTTGAAACTATCTTACTGCTCGTATCAGAGGCGAGGTGAATCATCTTTCCGCCTGTATCGTGGTGCTGCCCTTTGCCCGAAAAAGCGATCGATAGAATTTCTCCATGAGCGCCTTTTCCCGCTAGTATGCAGGCAGGGTATTTCATGGTCACTTTGGAACCTAAATTGGAATCTACCCATTCCATGGTTCCGTTTTCATCCACGCGGGCACGCTGGATGACTAGATTATAAACATTATTCGACCAATTTTGGATTGTGGTATAACGCACGCGAGCGTTCTTTTTGACAATAATCTCGATGACGCCGCTGTGGAGTGAATTTGTAGTATATTGGGGCGCGGTGCATCCCTCTACGTAATGAACCTGGGATCCTTCATCGGCAATGATCAATGAGCGTTCGAATTGTCCAATGTTGGCCGCGTTGAGCCGGAAATAAGCCTGGAGCGGCAAGTCAACCTTGAGGCCCGGAGGAATGTAAACGAAGGAGCCTCCCGACCATACCGCGCTGTTCAAAGCCGCGAAAGTATTATCTGTGTAGGGGATTACTTTTCCAAAATATTCCCTAAATAAATCAGGGTGTTTTCTAAGGCCATCTTCGATGCTCATGAAGATAACGCCTTGTTCGGCAAGCTGCTCATGGATGCTGTGATAGACCATCTCAGACTCGTATTGCGCCCCCACGCCGGCCAGGAACTTCTGCTCCGATTCGGGAATGCCCAAACGGTCAAAGGTATTTTTGATGGTTTCTGGTATATCGTCCCAGGAACGGCCTTCCTCTTCGACAGGTTTGACGTAATAGTAAATATCATCCAAGTCCAAACCCGACAGGTCGCTTCCCCAGGTTGGGATAGAGCGCTCTTCGAAATGAGCCAAGGCCTTTAAGCGATATTTCAGCATCCACTCCGGCTCCCCTTTCATGGCTGAGATTTCCCGAACGATGTCTTGGCCTAAACCCTTGCGGCTTTTGAAGACGTAGTTCTCTGGATCGCTAAAACCGTATTTATATTCCCCTATGTCTTTTAATGATTTCTCGTCAATGGTCATCATAATGCAGGTTCTCTTACGTGAAAACGTGATGCGTGGTGCGTGGTGCGTGATGCGTGTTGCGTGATTTCACGTTTCACGTCTTCACGTTTCACGTCTTCACGTTTCACGTTTTACGTTTCACTAGCGTACTTATTCCTGACCCAGCCGTATCCCTCTTCTTCCAAACGAAGAGCCAATTCCGGCCCATCGGATTCCACAATGCGCCCATCCAACATAACGTGAACATAATCCGGTTTTATGTAATTCAAAATTCTCTGATAATGGGTAATGATCAAAACACCTCGCTCAGAATCCCGAGTAGCGTTCACTCCATTTGCTACTACCTGGAGGGCATCAATATCTAAGCCTGAGTCTGTCTCATCGAGAATAGCAAATTTAGGTTCCAGAACCGCCATCTGCAAAACTTCAACCCTCTTCTTCTCTCCCCCGGAAAATCCATCATTCAAATACCGCCCGGCAAAAGCGGGTTCCATTTGCAGCATTGCCATCTTTTCTCGGAGCAATTTCCGAAAATCAGGGATAGAAATCCCCTTATCTTCCGGGTCATGGGCCTTACGATGGGCGTTCAAAGCCGTGCGCAGAAAATTAGCCACCGAAACGCCAGGGATAGCAACAGGATACTGGAAAGCCAAAAATAGCCCTAACTGAGAGCGCTCGTCTGGCTCCAGCTCAAGGATGTCCTTCCCATCCAAATAAACTTCTCCGCCGGTCACTTCATAAGAAGGATGGCCCATTAGAGCGTAAGACAGAGTCGATTTTCCCGTCCCGTTTGGCCCCATGATAGTATGAACCTCACCGGCTTTTATGGTGAGGTCAACTCCCTTCAATATTTTCACGTCCTCAACGCTGACACAGAGATTGTTAATTACTAATTCAGACATAAATTCTCCACGCACTAATCCACTAATCTGCGCTAATCTTCGCGAATGGGGCAAAGACTTCGGAAGTCTTGCCCTCAAATCTTGCTCCTAATTTTTGAGACAATGTTTAAAATCTGCCCAAGATTTTAGCACACAAACAGAATTAAGTCAATATT
>DAOUWT010000032.1 GCA_030666985.1 Chloroflexota bacterium | reverse complement strand
CTTACTTCTTCTGACTGAATGGCAAATTGGTCAGGTTGGACTTTCACCAACTGGCAAGTACACGCCTCGTGGCGCACCGGATGACACAGATTTTGCGGATTTGCGCGGATTTAAACCATTTATAAAGTTTTTAATCCGCGTCTATCCGCCGCATCCGCCAAACCCGCGTTCTATGTTTTTACTTTTACCAAAGTGTCGGGTAGCTAGATCAATATTCAGTCTGTTCACTGTTTACTGCTCACTGAATACTGTTCACTGGACACTGAACAGAGCGGGTGATGGGATTCGAACCCATGAATGTCAGCTTGGAAGGCTGATGCCTTACCACTTGGCCACACCCGCTTAAGTGCCCGCATATTCTAATAGAAAACACCTTTTTAGACAAGGTGTAGAGAGGAAGCGAGTTTGCGAGTGGGCGAGTGGGCGAACCCCGCCGAAATCCGAAATTCGCAATCCCCAACCCCCGCATCCTGGTATAATTCCGAGGAAATCATGGGCGTATCCCATGACAGAAAACCTCGTTACATGTAACTACTCAGGCGTCATTTCGACCCGCTCGCTGTGCGTGCTTCGCATGCGTGCCCTTGGCAAGGGAGAAATCTCGTACCGCAATTAGAGGCAAAGATTTCTCCTCACTCCGCTCGTCGAAATGACAATAGGGTTGGTTACCGTTATATTTTATTTGGAGGAAACTATGTTCAAAGAATTCAAAGATTTTGCTCTACGCGGAAACGTGCTCGACATGGCCATTGGCATCATCATTGGCGCGGCTTTTGGGACTATCATCAAATCGCTGGTCAAAGACATCATCATGCCCCCCATTGGCCTCATGCTTGGCGGAGTGGACTTCGAAAATCTATACGCCATCATCAAAGCGGGCACCCCAGCGGCCCCTTACGCCTCCCTAGCGGATGCTCAAGCGGCGGGCGCAGTCACCATCAATTACGGCATCTTCATCAACGCTGTGGTCAGTTTTTTGATAGTGGCTTTTGTGATGTTCCTACTCGTGAAAGGAATGAACAAGCTCCAGCGCGAAGAGGAGGAAGCCCCCGCTGCTGCACCCACCACCAAAGATTGCCCCCACTGCTGCACCACCATCCCCATCGGGGCCGCCCGCTGCCCGCACTGCACATCCCAACTAGAGTAGTCTTTCCATGCCAAAATCCCCCACCCGCGCCCGCGTCAATCCCAACAAAATAGACACCACCCCAAAACGCCGTCCCCCCTGGATTCGCGTCAAAATGGAAAAGGGGGAAAATTTCAGAGAGACCAACCACCTCATCCACACGCACTCCCTGCACACCGTATGCCAAGAAGCAATGTGCCCTAACCAGGGGGAATGTTGGGGATCAAAAACGGCCACCTTCATGATTCTGGGGGATGTATGCACCCGAGCCTGCAAGTTTTGTGATGTCAAGCACGGGCGGCCTGGCCCGGTGGATTGGGACGAAGCGGAGCGTGTGGCCCAGGCGGTGCGGGGGATGGGCCTGGGGCATGCGGTTATCACCAGCGTGAACCGTGACTCCCGCCCCGACGGGGGAGCACCCCTGTTCGCCATCCTCACGCGGCGGATTCGCGAGTTGCAGCCGGGATGCTCGGTGGAGGTCTTGATTCCCGACTTTCAGGGCAGCATTGAGGCCCTAAAAATGGTCCTGGATGCCCGGCCCGATGTCCTGAACCATAACGTCGAAACCGTGCCCCAACTCTTCAGGGAAGTGCAGCCCCAGGGCAAATACGCTCACTCGCAGACCATCCTAACCCACGCGAAAAAGCTGGCCCCCAGCACGCTCACCAAGTCGGGGCTGATGGTGGGGCTGGGGGAAACCATCCCCCAGGTCAAGCGCACCATGCACGACCTCCGCGCCTGGGGGGTGGACATCCTCACCATTGGGCAATATCTCCAGCCCAGCCGCAGGCATTACCCCATCATCCGCTACTATCACCCCGATGAGTTCGCCGAATTAAAAGAATTTGGCTTGGAAATTGGCTTCAGGTGGGTGGAGAGTGCTCCGCTGGTGAGGTCTTCTTATCATGCGGGGGAGTGTGTGAGGGAGATTGGATATTAGATATTAGATATTAGAGATTAGATATTAAGATATTGGGATGTGAAAACACAAAGCGGCATTTGCAAAAGCAAACACCGCTTCACTTTTAAACACCATAAACAAGACGGTCGGCAAAGTTATGCTGACCGTCTTGTCTTATTATCTAATCAATTATGCCAGCGATTCTTGGAGTTTACCTAGTTGTCCAATGACGCTGCCATCCATCACGCGGTCGCCAACGCGCACCACCAAGCCACCCAAAAGGTTCGGGTCAACTTTGAAGGATAGTTCAAAGCCTTCACCTATACGCTCGGTGAGATCGCGGCGAATGGTGTCCTGCTCCTCTTCGGTGAGGGTGATGGCACTGGTGACGGTAACGGGGGCCTCGGCAGGCTCCACGTCCTCCATTATCTCCACCCGCCCATCGCGGATACCACTGAAGAAGGAATCGACCAAAGCTCGCTGACGTTCCTCGTCGAGCTTCTCACCGATGACTTGCTGGGCAGCAGATATGGCCAAGGCAGCAATTTGGCTGCGCATCTCGCCCAGGGTGCGATTTCGCTCCTCCTCGGCGTCAGTGCGAGCAGTTTCTACGATTTTCTCCGCCTCTTGGCTCGCCTCTTGGGCAACCTGATCGGTCACAACACTAGCTTGTTCCCGTGCTTCAGCGATAATCGCCTTCGCTTTCTCATGAACTTCCTCCAAAGAACGCGCCCGTTCGTCTCCGATATTAGCGCGAGCTTCTTCAATGGCCGCAGCGTCATCTTTCTCTTTCTCCAACATCTCGCGACGTTCATCTAATTTCTGCAAGAGCGGTTTCCAGAGCAGAAAACGCAGGGCAATGAATAAGATAAGGAAGTTAACAATTTGCCCCAAAAGGAATATGTAATTAATACCTAGTTTGCTAAATGCGTCACCCAAGGTACAACTCCTTTCTACCTATTAAATTGGTAGATCATTTGCTTAAACGAATTTGATTGCTAGGGCCACAACCAGGGCATAAATAGCAATAGCCTCTGCAAGAGCAGCAATCAAGATCATGCTGGTCATAATGCTATCGCCGGCTTCGGGATTACGACCGAGAGCCTCCATTGCCTTGCTGCCTATCCAACCAATAGCAAAAGCGGGGGAGATGGCTCCAACCATGATAGCAAATGCAGTAGCAGCTTGAGTAACTGAATCTAAACCTTCAGGCCACATAAAAAGTCTCCTTTAAACCAATTAAAATCGTTATAAATCTAATGCGATTCCCCTCCATGGTGAGAAGTTGTCGCCACGGAGAAGAAAACCAAAGTAAGCATAGCAAAAATAATACCCTGAATAAGACCAACAAAAAGTTCTAATCCAAGAAAGACAATGGGGAAAACAAAGGCAAATAGAGAACTAACCACAAAGAGCAAAACCTCTCCCGCAAATATGTTGCCAAAGAGACGGAAGGAGAAAGGAAGCACTTTGAGAAATTCCAAAATAATTTCTAGCAGCCCCACAATACCATTGACAACAATTTCTATCCCTCGGGCGAATTTTGAAATAACTTTTTGTAAACCTTTTTTATCGGAGAGATCGGGCTTAGGGGAAGATGCCTTGAAATTGAAATACTTTTGCAAATAAGGGAGTCCCAGCACCTTGAAACCAAAGTATTGGGCAGCCCCCACGGACACAATCGCGAGAGCTAAGGTCGTGCTGAGATGAGCATTGGCGGAACGGAAAAAGGGAATAATGACATCTTCTCCATGATGCTCAACCCATACACCAATGGAACCAAAACCAGGCAAGATGCCACACCAGTTGGAGATAGCAATGAACAAAAAGAATGTGGCCACCAATGGGAAGAAGAGGAGCGCATGCTCTCCCCCTATCTGCTTCACAAATCCAAGTAAACCTTCAAGTATCATTTCGATACCCGCCTGGAAACGGGTCACTTCCTCTTTGCGGGTAGCACGTTTGTAACCAATCCCAATACCGATCATAATCGCCATCGTCAACCAGGTTGCGGGGAGGGTATTAGGGATACTAGGGAGATGAGCTTCGGCTTCATGCTCATGTCCTTCAGCGCTTTCCTTCCCAAAGAGAGGAGCCAAAAAAGGTAGCGGAATCTCTTCCGCTGCCAGGGTGATCTCAGGGAGCATCGCTTCTGGTAATACACCTTTCCCGGGCAAAAGTCCCACCACACAGAGGACGATTATTCCCAAGACAATACCAATCAACGCTAACCGACCTCGTCTTGTACTCATAATTGCTTTGAAGTCCATATCAGGAATTCTCCTCTTCCTGCATCCTTTCTTTGCGTTGTTTTACTACCTTTTTTACCCACCGAAACAAGATAAACGGGCCGATTGCAGACGCTATCAAGGTGAGCGTCAGGGTAATCCATGGCAGGGTTCCGAACTGCATATCCAACCAATATCCAAGAGCTAACCCGCCTACGACAGGCAAGGCCACCATCAACCCACCCTGAGTGCTAATCGTCAGTCCCCAAATTGCGCTTTGCCATCTAATTTTTCGAGGTGATTCTTCTTTCTCGTTCACGCTTTACTCCTCAAAGAACAACCTTTCAACGCATGGTAATAACTCTATTTCGCCACCGTATTCTACACGGAAGCCAGTAAGCTGTCAACAATCCAACACTCGAACCACAGGTCAACCGCACCCGCATATCCCCGTGAATGAATTTGTTCAAGGCGTCCCAGAGAAATGAATCCTCCAACAGAACAACTTCTGGTTTTAGAGAGATTCAAATCTCTGGAACGATTTTAGTGGTCTCTATTGAAACAAATCCAAGCCATATTTAACGTACAGTGGCAGCAGGGTGATGGACATGATGTTCTGCAGCTTGACCAGGATGTGCAGAGACGGGCCTGCTGTATCTTTGAGGGGGTCACCAAACGTATCGCCGATCACAGTTGAAGCGTGGGTTGCGCTGCCCTTGCCGCCGTACTCTCCCTCTTCGACCAATTTCTTAGCATTATCAAGGGTGCCGCCAGCATTGAACATGGCTTTGGATAATGCTGATGACGAGGTCTTGACCCCGATCAGATAGGCTGCCAATGCCCAGGGTCCCAAGACGAAGCCCATTATAACGGGAATCACCAGCGAGACGATGGTGGGGCCCACCATCTCCCGCAATGCATTAATCGTGGTAATGTCTACACAGCGTGCATAGTCCGGCAAAGCTTTACCTTCCATCAGTCCTGTGATCTCGCGGAACTGTCGCCGGACTTCATCTATCATCTTGAACGCGCCGTCGTTGACCGCGCGCAAGGTGAGGGCAGAGAAGAGGTAAGGCATAGAAACCCCACAGAACAGAGCGGTGACGCTGGCGGGATTGACCAGGTTTACCAAAAAATCATTGATGGTGTTAACTTCAAAGCCCTGTATTCGGGAAAGTTCAAAGAGATAAGCGAAGAGGATCACTATGCTCCCCATCGTAGCCGCGCCCATTGCGTACCCTTTGGCCAAAGCTTTGGTAACATTGCCTACTGCGTCTAGAGCGTCGCCAGCTTCGCGTGTCTCCTTGCCCAAACCAGCCATCTCACTGATGCCAGCCGCGTTATCGGCGATTGGGCCAAATGTATCACCAGCCATGATGATGCCTTTCATTTCCTTGATACCCATCGTGGCGGCGGCGACGTAGTAGATGCCAATCAACCCTCCGCCTCCGATATAGTAGGAGATCAGCACAATGGCTCCCAGGATGTACGAACCCCAGACCGAGCTCTCCATGCCGTAGGAGAATCCCTGGAGGATACCCAACGCCGGCCCGCCCTGGGCGTAGCGAGCGGTCTCTCGCACTGGTTTCCCATGAGGACCAGTGTAATACTGGACAACGAATACGATCGCAAAGACGCCCACCATCCCCAGCACCTGCGCCCAAAAGAGTCCTATATCATGCATTATCCAGCGTGCCACAGCGTAAAAGAAAACTAGACACGTCACTGAGGTAGCAACAAGGCCGGTGTTTACTGCTTGGGTGGGAGTTTTATTGTCTCGTCCTTGCACCATGAAGACGCCAACTACCGTAGCCAGAATGCCAATGGCTCTCGCTATGAGTGGGAACAAAACACCAGCCCATCCGTATTTGGCCATAAAGATAGGAGATGCCGCAACGATCATGGTGGTAATCACATTATCAGCGCCTGATTCGAAGAGGTCAGCGCCACGACCAGCACAGTCGCCAACATTGTCTCCTACCAGGTCGGCGATGACGGCCGGGTTGCGCGGATCATCCTCTGGGATGCCGGACTCGACCTTCCCTGCCAAATCAGCCCCAATGTCAGCAGCTTTGGTGTAGATGCCGCCCCCCAATTGGGCAAAGAGCGCGGAGAGGCTGGCTCCAAAGCCAAACCCGACCAGCAAGCTAATTCCCTCAGGTTCCTCTGGAGTCACGCCAAAGAGCCATATCAGCAGCATAATACCCAGTAGGTTGAGGGTCACAATGCTAAGCCCCATGATTGAACCACCTCGGAATGCGATGGTTAGCGCTCTACCAGCCGAGGTACGGGCTGCGCTGGTGGTGCGCACATTGGCCCGGATCGAGGCATTCATCCCAATGTAAATAGCCAACAGAGAGAAGGCCGCCCCGGTAATAACGCCCACAGCAAT
This sequence comes from Chloroflexota bacterium, assembly GCA_030666985.1. GTDB lineage: Bacteria > Chloroflexota > Anaerolineae > Anaerolineales > UBA11858 > B10-G9. The sequence continues at coordinate 8,830 of DAOUWT010000032.1, read as the reverse complement.
TTGCCACTTGCCCTCTGGCATGACTATGAACAACACCACCGCCAAGATTATCACAAAAGGAACGATGGTGATAAACTCGCGGTGTAGGAAGGCATTTGCTCCCTCATGGATGAAGTGCGCGACTTCTCTCATGCGGTCTGTGCCGGTATCCTGCTTTATCAGCCACCGATAGAGGAACACAATCACTATCAGGCCGAAAACGCCGGACACGGGTACAAGGATGTTAACAAGTAAGTTCAAATCCATATTTTTTACTCCTAAGAACTAATAAATTTTGAAACGAGCCAATCATCCATTCTGTGGGAAAGTATGTTTCTTTTCACAGAGGGATTCTTTTCTCATTTTACAATGTCCAAACTTTAGCGTAATTCGCTAAAGCCAAAACGTTCTTGGTTCACTACATTCATAAGAACGAGACACGCTCGATTTATGGGAATGGTTGAGCGTAAAGGCCAATGGCCAAAATCAACCCCTGGTTGGCTCAACCAGAGAGAAAAGCACGCGCGGCGGCTTCAATCAGCTCAATGAGAGGAGTGGGATAAAGACCCAACAAGAGCACGCCGATCATGGCCATGATGAGTGCGCCTGATAAAGCTCTCGAAGCTGCTGGCACAGGCTCCTCCACCTTCGGGGGAAGGATGTACATTTGCCTGACTACTTCCAAATAATAGTACAAGGATATGACGCTGTTCAAGACAGCGACCACCATCAGCCATAGAAGTCCATCTTCCATAATAGCGGTGAATAAATAGAATTTGCCTATAAAACCGGCCAGGGGAGGAATACCCGCTAGCGACAGCAAAAAGAGTAACATTGCCAAGGCGAGGCCCGGAGACCTCTGACTCAACCCGGCGTAGTCCTCGACCGAATCACCGCCACCTCCATTAGAGAAGATGATAATTATGATGAATGCTCCCAGGTTGGCAAAGAGATAGGTCATCAGATAAAAGACCATGGAAGTCATTCCCAAGTTCGAGGTCACCGCCATTCCCAGCAAGATGTAACCTGCTTGAGCAATGCTGGAATAGGCCAACATGCGCTTGATATTCTTTTGCCAGATGGCCACCAGGTTGCCCAAGGTCATTGTTATCGCCGAAATAACGGATATAAGAATTATCCGCTCGGGTTGGAAGGAAGGTAAGGCTACGAAAAAGACGCGCACCAGAACAATAAAGCCAGCCGCTTTAGGCCCCACTGAAAGGAAAGCGGTGACTGGAGTAGGGGCGCCTTCATAGGCATCGGGGGCCCATTGGTGGAAAGGCACAGCCCCGATCTTGAAGCCAAATCCTGCCAGCAAGAAGATCACAGCCGGTAAGATAATCCCTTGCAGGGAAGCATCGGCTTGCCCTAGCGCTATCGCGATCTGGCTCAAATTGGTTGAGCCTGTGGCTCCATAGAGGAGTGACATACCATAGAGCATAGCCGCAGAAGCGACAGCTCCATAAAGGAAGTACTTAATAGCCGCCTCGTTAGATTTTGGATCCTCGCGTGAGTAGCCCGTCAAAATGTAGGAGGTGATACTCAGCAACTCTATGGTCAGGTAGATCATGATCAGGTCAGTGGACGAGGCAATAAAACAGATGCCCAGGGTTGCGAAGATTAGCAAGCTGTAGAACTCGCCCCGGTAGGGCGTCCGCCCGCGCATGAACTCAATAGCCGAGAGGACGACCAATCCCGTGCTCACGACGGCAATCACCTTAAAGAGCAAGGCGAATACATCTGCGGTGAATATACCGCCGAAAAGGACTGCCTCCTGACCCCACAATGCGACCATAGCTGCTAATGCCCCGACCAACCCAGCCAGGGCCACGTAGGGTAGCCATTCTTTCTTCTTCTCCTCGCGCCAGACCAAATCTAGGCCTAAGACCACTAATCCAGCCATGACCAAGACAAGTTCAGGGGCAAGTAAAGCTAAAATTTGTGACAGGGTCATATAACTCCTTCATCAAAACACATTTTTGCCTATCTCAGTCTCATCACTAAGGGCACCACGCCAGTATTGATCACATTGAGCAATATCGAGGGATAAAGACCAACTACGATGAGGAGAGCGGCCATAATAAAGAGCACAAATTTCTCGATGACAGACGCGGCGGAAATCCCTTCATGTTCAGCCTTAAGGGGGCCAAAGAAAACCTTATATGAAACTTTCATGATATATGCCGCCGTGATGACAATGCCGATGAGTGAAATGGCAGCAATAACGGGATAGGTTTGCCAGGTTCCGGCCAGAACTTGAAACTCTGCGACAAAACCGCTCAGGCCTGGCATTCCCATGGAAGCCATGCCGCCTATGATAAAGGCGACAGCGACAAAAGGCATTTTGCGCGCCAAACCACCCAACTCAGGAATCTGCCTGGTATGGGTTTGCCGGTAAATCAGGCCCACCACGGCAAAGAAAAGACCCGTCATAATGCCATGTGAGAACATTTGCAAAGAAGCCCCGCTTATACCCACAACGGTCATGGTGGTAAGTCCCATGGCAACGTAACCCATGTGACTCACGCTGGAATAGCCAATAACATATTTAAAATCTTTCTGAGCAAAGGCCACCATAGACCCATAAACCACATTGACCACGGTTAATACAACGATCCAGGGGAGCCATTTTTGAGCGCCGACGGGTAAAATGAACATCCCCACTCGAAGAGCGCCGTATGCGCCCATTTTCATCAGCACGCCTGCATGGAGCATACTGACAGCCGTAGGCGCGGCCACGTGACCATCGGGCGACCAAGTATGAAAGGGCCAAAGGCCAGCGAGGACCGCGAAACCCACAAAGATAGGTAAGAAGAACGCATATTGGAAGCCAGTATCAAAACCAACCTCGGCGAGTCTCATAATATCAAATGTGCCTATGCCAGCCTCAAAATAGATGGCGATGACGCCAACCAGGGCAATGACGCTGCCTACTAATAAGTAGAGAGTGAGTTTCATAGCCGCGTATTCGCGCGTCACTGGCCAACCCCAGCCGCCAATGAGCAAGTACATAGGCAAGACCGCCAGTTCATAGAAGACAAATAATAAAAAGAGGTCAAGGGAAACGAAAACGCCGAAAACGCCCGCTACCAAGACGAGCAAAAATGCGAAGAATTCCTTAGGACGATCATCCTGCGTCCAGCTAATCAGGACACCACAGAAAATAATTACTCCGGTAAGCAGCAATAAGGGCAGGCTGATACCATCGGTTCCCAGGTGATACGAGATGCCCAGGCTGGGTATCCATTGCATCTGCTCTTCAAACTGCATCCCCCCAGCCGCCTGATCGTAGCCAAAAAAGACGTAGATCGAAAGCAGCATTGAGATAAAGGCGCTGACGAGCGCCACTGTCTTGATAGCCGAATGCTTCTCTTTGGGCAAAGCCGTGATGATAAGCGCTCCCACAATAGGAGAGAAGACGATGATGCTCAGAAAGGGAAAGCTCATTTAAAAAATGCTCCTTTTGGATGGGCGATTAATGCAATTTGTCCAGCAAAGTCATCGCCGCGCTGTTGAGGAAGCTCAGAAGGGGCGCAGGATATAGGCCCAAGCCGATCATGATGATGACCAGCGGCCACAAGGTGACTTTCTCCCACCACTCCAGGTCGCTCAACGGCGCATGATGAGTAGCTTCATCCCATTTCTCTTGGCTGAATTCGCCCAGGAACATGTGCTGGATTATTTTCCATAGAATATACACTGCGGTGAAGACCACTCCTATCACGCCAATACAGGCAAAGATGGGAATGATGCCGAAGGTGCCTCGAAAGACAAATAACTCGCTCCAGAAGCCGACCAATCCGGGCAAGCCTAGAGAGGCTAACCCCGTGACCATCATCATGGCATAGTAATAGGGAACCCGGTCAGCTAATCCTCCGAAATTGCGTAACTCGCGGGTGTGCGCCCGCTCGTAGATGACGCCGACCAGGAAAAACAACGCGCCCGTGATAATGCCATGCGTGAACATTTGCATGGCCGCTCCATTGAGTCCAATGGTAGCGCTCGCCACCAGGTCTGAACTGCTACCCTGGGCGAAACTGGCTGCGGCAGCGCTGATACCCAGCGTAACGTAACCCATGTGACTGACCGAGGAATAGGCGATGAGGCGTTTGAGGTCCCACTGCGCCACGCAGATCAGGGCTCCGTAGACAATGCTTATCACCGCCAATATCGGGATAATTGGCACATTATAAGAGAAATAGCCAAAGACCTGCGGGAAGAGAGGCAAAGTGATGCGCAGCAAGCCGTAAGCTCCCAACTTCAGCAAAACGCCGGCCAGGATAACACTCCCCGACGTGGGGGCTTCGGTGTGAGCATCGGGCAGCCAGGTGTGGAAGGGGAAAATAGGTACTTTAATGGCAAAGCCTATAAAAAATCCCCAGAAAACCAGCACGGCTAACGGCCAATTGTCAGCAAAAGGCTGCAAGCTGGCCGCCTCCATGATGCTGAAAGTGCCGGTGTTCAAGTAAACACCCAGGATGGCCAGCAACATCCCCACGCTGCCAGTCAGCGTGTAAAGGAAGAATTTGAGAGACGCATACAGACGGCGCTCCCCGCCCCAAAAGGCGATCAGGAGGAACATAGGCACCAATCCAACTTCCCAGAAGACATAAAAAAGAATGAAGTCTAGGGAGAGAAAGACGCCAAACATACCCATCTCTAACATCAGAAAGAGCATAAAATACTCTTTGACTTTTTCTTTGATAGTGTATGAGGAATAGAAGACGCACAAGAGAGTAAGCAGGGCCGTCAGGAAGACCATCGGCACACTGAGGCCGTCAACACCCAGCCGGTAATAGACGTCGAGGGTAGAAATCCAACTATATTCCTCGACGAATTGCATGCCTCCTGCCACTTTATCGTAGTTGACCATTAACACGCTGGCCAAAATGAGGACTACGAAACTAATGGCTATGGACAGCCCGGTAACCAAGCGCTCTCGTTCTTTGGGAACGAGAAGTATCAAAATAGCTCCAATCATAGGGGCTAGGATAATGACAGTCAAGATAGGAAAGCTCATTAACAGTTCCTCCTAAATTTTCTACAACCAGCATATATGCGCTCGCTAGTCATTCAGTGAGCGCAGTCGAAATTCGCTCAGGACAAGTAGATCAAGTACAGTCCCAGCGCCATAAGCACAGTAACCAAGGCCACCATCAAGTAATTTTGGACGCGGCCCGTCTGGATAGATCGCAATTTGCCGCCCGCGTACTGGGTCGATTTTCCTACTAAGTCCACAAGGGCATTGACAACCCGGATGTCGAAGATACGGTTTAGCCTGCTAAGAATAGTGACTACCTTTCCCGTCCCATTCACCGCGCCATCTACAAAACGAGAATCTAAGAAGCTGCTGAACTCAGCCAGAGCAACTCCCACTCTACCTGCCAAATTGACAATAGGATCAATTATCCAGCGGTTGTCAATCTTGTAGAATACTTCCGCCAGTTTGAGAGAGCCTTGAATGAATGTGGCGTGGTAAAGCTCATCAAAATAGAACTTGTTCCGCATGGCTTCATAAAGCCATCCCAATTTTATCCTTTGCATACCCCGTTCCAGGGGATCCATCTCCCCATGAGCCAGCGGCTTGCGCCCATACACCAGCCATCCAAGTCCCAGGCCGCCTACGGCTAAAGATGCGGAGAGTAACATAACCGGTATGCTAAGTGGCGTGGCGGGGTATTCATGTCCGACAAAATGGTGGAACCAATTATTGCCATGCCCGACAATCTCTTCGGGGATGCCGACAAAGCCCAGAGTGATGGCAAAAAAGGCCAGGAGCATCAGGGGGATGGTCATGGTGTTGGGCGTTTCGTGAGCGTGTTCGGCGTGATGGCTGCGGGGTTTCCCCAAAAAGGTGAGGGAAATCTGCCGGGCGGTGTAAAAGGCGGTCAAGAAAGCGGCAATGGTCAGGAGCAGCCACACAAAGAAAGGCCAGGAGACCACGCCCTGGTGCATGAACTCGTGCCAGGCGTGAGCCAGGATCTCATCCTTGCTCCAGAAACCGGCCGTGATGATCGGGAAACCCGATAAGGCAAATCCCCCGGCCACAAATGTCCAGAAGGTGCGCGGCATCTTATTTTTAAGGCCGCCCAATTCCATCATGTCCTGCTCGTGGTGGCAGCCAATGATGACGGAGCCTGACCCCATGAAGAGGAGGGCCTTGAAGAAGGCGTGGGTGATGAGGTGGAACGCTCCCGCCACGTAAGCCCCAACCCCCAGGGCCGCGATCATGTATCCCAATTGGCTGATGGTCGAGAAGGCCAGCACTCCCTTGATATCATTTTGAGCTATGGCGATAATAGAGGAGAATATTGCGGTGAAGGCGCCAATGAAGGCAATCAGGCTCATGGCGGGATTGTGATGGTCCACTTCGAGCACGACATTGAGGAGCGGGAAAATGCGAGCTACGAGATACACGCCAGCCGAGACCATGGTGGCCGCGTGGATGAGGGCGCTGACCGGGGTGGGGCCTTCCATGGCGTCTGGCAGCCAAACATGGAGCGGGAATTGGGCCGACTTCCCCACCGTTCCGCCGAACATAAGGGCAGCAATCGCCGACGCCGCAGACCATCCCCCAAAAATGGGCAAGGCTGGGGTATGAGCCAATTGATGGAGAAACTCTTGGTTGAAGAGCGTGTCCGCATAGCTCAACGATCCCGCCTGATTATATAGATAGAGGATGCCCAGCAACAAGAAAAGGTCGCCTACCTTAGTGACCAAGAAAGCCTTAAGCCCGGCCTGGCGCGGGGTAATTTTGTTGGGGTCAGGATAGTTTTTCTGGAACCAGAAACCAATCAACAAATAAGAACACAGCCCCATAATCTCCCATGAAATGAAGAGAGTGAGCAGATTCTCGGAAACAACTAGACCCAACATTCCGCATGCAAAAAGGGCGATGTAGCCGAAAAAGCGGGAATAGTTAGGATCAACCTCTTCCGTGCCGTAGCCCATGTACCCAATCGAATAGATGAAGATCATCAAACACACAAAGGTCACCATGAAAAGGGTCACGGCCATTAAAGGGTCAACCCAAATCCCAATGTTGAAGGTGGTGGCACCGGTGGGGAACCAAGGGGCAATTAGCCGGAAGGGATGCTCCCCCAGGTGCGGGGTCGCAAATGCGCTAAAGGCCACCCCCCAACCAATAAGCCATGAAAGACTCATGGCCCCGATGCTGATGCTGTGGCTGAGTTTTTGATTTTTTTGGGTAAACAAAATTATGATGGCAAAAGCCAACAAAGGGAAAATCGGGATCAGCCAAGTCAGGTTAAAGAAGAACTCTCGCATGAATTACCTCTTACTGGATAATTGGAAGCTGGTTCAGCCAACTCCCAACTTCTAAGTTCTGAGCGGTTACCATTTCATCAGGTCAACATCTTCGACGATGACCGTGTCGCGGCTGCGATAAATAGCGATGACCAACGCCAAGCCCACAGCAGCCTCAGCCGCAGCCACTGTAAAGGCAAAAATAGCAAAAACCTGCCCCGTCAAGACCGAGGGCGTCAAGTAACGCCAAAAAGCCACTAAATTAATATTGACAGCATTGAGCATCAACTCGATGCCCATTAAAATACCAATAGCGTTCCGGCGAGATAAGACGCCGTATAAACCAATACAAAAAAGCGCAGCAGCAACTATCAAGTACCAATATAAAGATAAGGCCATGTGCAACTCCTTCTACTCTTTCTCCCGGGCGATGATAATGGAGCCCACCAAGGCCACCAACAACAATACAGAGGCAACCTCGAAGGGCACTACATAAACACCCATCAATTCTTTGCCCAGGATGGTGATCGTGTCCTCCGGGATGGCGGCTTCCACTACCGGCCAATTGACCCGAACCAGAACGACGCCCAAGACCGCAAAGAGAAGCCCGGCCCCCAAGGCCGACCATCCCCACTGTGCATTACGTTGCACTAAGTCTTTTGCCATTAGACGACGAGTGAGCATAATGGCAAAGACTATCAGCACTGCAATAGCCCCTACGTAGACCAAAATTTGCACAGCCGCCAAGAAGGGCGCTTCTAGGAGAATATAAAACCCGGCCACGCCCACAAAGGATAGAATTAGATAAAGGGCGCTGTGAAAGAGATTCTTAGTGGTCACAACCGCAATAGCAGCCCCTAATGTCACCAGGCTTAAGATGATAAAGACAATTGTTTGTACCATCATTTACTTTCATCCTTCTCTGACTCACGAGCAGCGTATTTATCTCCCTGGGTCAGCAATCTCTCGAGGTCCCAGACAACGTTTCTGTCATTGGAGGCAAGCTCATAGTCGGGGCTCATCTCAATGGCGTCAAATTTACAAGCCTCCACACACAGACCACAAAATATACACCGAGAAAGTTCGTAGGTATAAGCGGCGGCTCGGCGTTCTTTACCTTTACCTTCATCGCCTTCTACTGTTATGCAGTCTTGAGGGCAGGCTTGAATACACAGACCACAGGCTGTACAGTTCAGTTCACCGGTTTCAGGGTCACGCAAGTGCATCAATGCCCCTCGGAAGCGAGGGTACATGGGTAATTTCTCTTCGGGGTATTGCACCGTGAACATCCCGCCTAAGGTGGGGTCTTCAATGCGCTTTCCATCGTGGATACCAGTATTCCCCGTATAGCTCTGAACAAAGTGTTTCAGGGTGACTGATAATCCTTTTACCATGCCTTGAAAATACATAAACACCTCGAGTTGCGAGTTCTTTGCTCCGTAAATTGTAATCGGTCACATCCCTCTGGTAAAAAACTCGAAATATGTCACTCTGAGCGAATGTTTTGTGTGAGCGAAGAGTCTCCCACTCCGAACGAGGAGATTCTTCGGGAAAAACGCCCTCAGAATGACATAGCTAGTAAAGG
>DAOUWT010000334.1 GCA_030666985.1 Chloroflexota bacterium | reverse complement strand
GGGTATTAGGGATTGGGTATTAGGGATTGGGTATTAGGTATTAGGTATTGGGGTTTAGGTGAGAAGCGCGGCGATCTCCCATTAACTATGTGTCATTGCGAGCCGCTGTTTGTGCGGCGCGGCAATCTCCCCGACTACTGCCCTCTCGTTAATCATGAGACTGCCACGTCGCCGCCAGGGCACGCTACGCGAAAAACGCTCCTCGCATATGGAGTCCCCTTTATAGAAACGGGAAACTGGGCTGGGCGAGGAACTGCATTATACCCGAATGGATGGATTTATACTAACCCCAAATCTTTCGCTCCGCAGAAAATGAGGTCATCACCCTGCCAAGCTAATCATCTCTTCACTTTCTCCTTACCCCACCTTATGCTAAAATGACCCCCATGCAAACCAACATCGTTTTCATGGGAACGCCCGATTTCGCCCTCCCCACCCTGCGAGCCATTGCGGGGGATTTCGACGTGGTTGGCGCAGTCACCCAGCCGGATCGCCGGGCCGGGCGGGGGAAGGTGCTGACGCCTCCCCAGGTCAAGGTCTTGGCGGGTGAGCTGGGGATTCCAGTCTTTCAGCCTCGAAACATCAACACCCCCGCCGCCTTGGAGCATCTCTCCGCGTGGGAGGCAGATTTGGTCGTGGTGGCCGCCTTTGGGCAAATCCTCTCCCCGGAGGTGCTCAACCTCTCCCCAGGGGGATGCCTAAACGTCCACGCCTCGCTCCTGCCTCGCTGGAGGGGAGCGGCTCCCATCAACGCCGCCATCCTCCACGGGGACACGGAAACAGGGGTGACTATCATGCAAATGGAACCGGGCCTGGATACCGGCCCCATCGTCAGCCAGCGTTCTATCCCCATTCAGGCGGAGGATACAGCCGGCTCACTCTTTGACACTTTAGCCCAAATGGGAGCTGACCTGCTCATGGAAACCCTTCCCCCTTACCTGGAGGGGAAAATTCTGCCTCGCCCGCAAGATGATGCCCTATCTACCTACGCTCCCATGCTGCAACGCGAGGACGGGGAACTAGATTTCGGCCAATCCGCAAAAGCTTTGGCGCGGCGGGTGCGGGCATTCTATCCCTGGCCGGGAACCTACACTTTTTGGAAAGGCCAACGCTTCAAAATCCACCAGGCCCATGCCCTTAGCGTAACTACTCCGGGGGTGAGTGTGTTTACTACCTATGATGACTTCCCAGCCGTTGGAACTAGTGACGGCATCCTCGTCCTCGACAAAGTGCAGCCCGCCGGGAAACGCGCTATGGATGGGGACATTTTTTTGCGCGGGGCGAAAGACTGGGTATTAGATATTAGATATTAGAGATTAGATATTAGATATTAGAGATTAGATATTAGATATTAGATATTAGAGATTAGATATTAGATATTAGAGATTAGATATTGGTTTCGCGCATCACTCTTCACTCTTCACGTTTCACGTTTCACGTTTCACTTTTCACTCTCCATGTCCTCACTCCATCCCCTCTCCCCCACCCATCACATCACCCTCTTGCGTCACGGTGAATCCGTAGGAAACGCCGAGCGGCGCCACCAAGGCCAGGCCGATTTCCCGCTCACAGAAAAGGGACGCGAGCAGGCTCGGCTCTTGGCGAAGTATTGGCTAAAAAAGGATGTGAATTTTGACCACGCCATTGCCAGCCCCCAGTCGCGTGCCAAGGAGACGGCAGAAATCATCACCGATGCCATGGGCCTGTCTCTGGATTTTGACCCCGTCTGGATGGAACGGAATAACGGCAAACTGGCCGGATTGCGCCACGATGAAGCTTTGGTGAAAATTCCCCCGCCAAAATTTACCCACCTCTTCCATCCCGTCGCGGGGACTGGTGAGAGCCAATGGGAACTTTATCTGCGGGCCGGCGAAGCGTTGAACAGCCTTATGAAACTCGCTCCTGGGAAATATCTCATCATCTCACACGGGGGATTATTGAACATGGTCATGCACGCTGTTGTTGGGCTAACGCCTAATCCAAATTTTCAGGGTCCAAACTTTCGCTTTTCTAATACAGGGTTCACAACTTTGGTGTATAAGCCTGATGGCAGAGGTTGGAGTATTCAAGGGCATAACGCTCGGCCTCATTTAACCTAAGGCGGGACGCGGACGAGCACGGACGAGCGCGGAGAAAACCATAGGCATAAAATCAGCAAGACACAGACGGCCAAGGGTGCAGCCATAGCTATAAGTACCTAATAAAAATCCCATCATTTGGGACAAAGATTTCCGAAGTCTCCTCTTACAACGCTCGGAGGGGAACGCCAGTTCCCCGGACTCCACCCGCAGGATCTGCCGATCCTGCTCGAGCGTAGTATGAATTACTCATATCCGCACTTAGGTGCAATGCCGTAATATTTTTGCTCGACTACTTACAGACAACGAGACCACCTAACAGGAAAAAACATGAAAATTTTTATCGCAGGCATTATGCAAGGTTCTAAAAAAGGGAAAGGCATCCAAGAACAAGATTATCGTCAAATTATCCGCGATGCTGTGGAGATCAATCACCCTGAGGCCGAAATTGTTGATCCGTTTATGCTTTTCCCTGACAGCGTAGAGTATGACGACCAACGCGCTAAGGAAGTCCTTTTCAAGATGGGGGAGGAAGCCGGGTCATCAGACATCCTAATCGCCTATCTCCCCAAAGCCAGCATGGGCACCACGCTAGAGATGATCAGAGCCTACGACAACGGCAAAACCGTCATTAGCATCTCATCCATGGAGAAGAATTGGGTCATCAAGTCCGTTTCCGCGAAAATCTTCCCCTCACTGAATAAATTTTGCGCCTGGGTGGGGAAAAATAATCTTGAAGAATTGATTAGTGAAACGTAAAACGTGAAGACGTGAAACGTAAAACGTGAAAACGCGAGATCACTCATCACGCCTCACAGAACGTGTGTGTCAATCGACTATTGGTAAGTTTATTTCACGGTAGCTCGGCCCCCCTCAGTCCCCCCATTTGCACCTCACGAAAAGATGTGAGACGAAAATGGGGGGAGGAATTACTTCGCGCACGAGATTC
>DAOUWT010000412.1 GCA_030666985.1 Chloroflexota bacterium | reverse complement strand
ATGGATGCAAGATTTCTCACTTCGTTCGAAATGACACCTGAGTAGTAGTTACTAAACCACTTTCCAATATTTGCGCTTGATGCCATCTCCCGGCTCCTCGAAGCGCGACCATTCGAAACCCTGACCGACGAGGAATTGGTGCCAGCCCTCGTCTCTATCGTTGTTACCGGGGCAGAGGATGACCATCCCGCCCGGTTTGGCAACCCGCACCAGTTCAGCGTGTTCGGCCTGGGGATCGTCTCCAAAAACATGCCCTCCCATGACGACATCTCCAAAGTCATCGGGGAAAGGCAGATCGGTGATCAGGCCATCCACGGCGAATACATTGGTGAGGCCATTTTCGAGCGCTTTCGCTTTTATGTAGCAGCGCAGATTGGCGACCGGCTCCACGGCGAAGACGGCGTGGGCGCCCTCCTCGGCGGCGACGAATGCCAAACGTCCGGTGCCGGCCCCCACGTCCACGACGGTTTTACCGCTGAAGTCGGCCAATCCGTTGAGTTCGGCGGAATCCCATCCCAGAAAGGGGAGGGCGTCGTAGAGGGCGGGGTCCACCGCGTAGACCAGTAAGTCGTTGATGGAATTCATGACCTTGATTTCGGCAGCCCTCACGTCCGCCCTCACCCCTAGCCCCTCTCCCTCTGGGAGAGGGGGACTAGCATCCCCCACGCCTAACCTTTCTCCCTGGGGGAGAGGGGAAGCGGCTTGGGTCAGCACTTGATCTAACCATTCGGCAATCTCCGGGCATTTGTGGCGCATGTACCACGCCACAGCGGGATTCGCGTTGAGGGCTGTTCCCAGCTCCGGTTCGGGCAGCCAGCCTGGAAACCAGAAAAGCTGAACCCGTTCCAGGAGCAGGAGAACGTTGAATGATAATTTTGTGACGTCAATCCAAGCGACAGGCATGTTTACCTCCGTGAAGAGTGAGGAGTGAAACGTGAGGAGTGATGAGTGAATTCACGTTCTCACGTTTCACGTTTTACGTTTTACTTTTTATCCATTCCGATGCAATTTGCCTTTCTTCTTGGCGTAGCGCTCGGCTTGATTGAAAATCCACAGCCCAGACGGGATGGCGATGACGCCCATCAATAGGGCCGGCCACATATACGGCCACAGGGCAAGAGTGTGCATCCCTTCCAAAAGAGCCTGGCGAACACCATCCAGCACGTAGGTCGCGGGACTGAAAACAGCCATCTTTTGTAGAAAATCTGGCAGAACCTCAATGGGGTAGTAGACACCGGAAACCAGCAGCAAGAGAGCAATGACGATATGGGTCATTTGCGCGCCCCGCTCAGGGAAAAGCAGCGGCAAGGTTGAGGCCATGATGCTAATGCCAACAAAGGAGAGACACCCGGAAAGCAGCATGAGGGTTCCACCCCAGAGGTTGGCATTGCTCAAATCCAGGTCGAAGATCAGCACGGTTGCGCCTAGGATCACGCCGGTAAAGAACATGCTGTAGATCACAGCAAAGAAGGTCTGCCCGGCCATGTGGGTCAGGCGGTGGATAGGAGCCATGAGGGTGTACTCTATGGTTCCCTCCCAACGCTCGATGCTGATCAACTCAGTGATCCAGTAGAAAACGGTCGAGAGGTAGCGCCAGACGAGGGTGCCGATGACCAGATAAAGTACCAGGTACTGGCCGTCCACGTTTGCGTCGCCGCCGCTCAGATATTCCATGCCCATGCCAATGAAACTTACCGAGAGGCTGTTTGCGATGGAATACACCACCCAAACCAGTTCCCAGGTCCAGTAGCGTTTGACCAAGTTGAGGTTGCGCTCCATAAAAGCGTAAGAAGCGCGCAGTTGATGTAAAACAGGTGATGTTGTAGTCATGATTTTTTCCTTTAGTGCGTTGCGT
>DAOUWT010000051.1 GCA_030666985.1 Chloroflexota bacterium | reverse complement strand
CGCCTCCAACAAACCCTCTCCCTGGGCGTTCATGATCTGTTCATAGGCGAAGTAGTGGCGGTACAGATGGACGAGGCCGTGCTCAACGACCGCGGAAATCTTGCTTTTGAGAAGGCCAAGCCATTTGCTTACCTGAATGGGGAATACCGCCAAATTGGGGAGATTCTGGGCAGGTACGGTTATTCCAGGAAGGGTTAAGCCCCTCCACTGCTGTGCAAAACCCCAGAGACCCCAGGGCTGTTCAGTTCTCTCACGACCCTCCCAGGTGAAATGAAATTATAAATGGTAAATTGTGAATGGTGAGCAGTTAGACTTCCGAAGTCTCTGCCCCAAAACATTGAAAAGATACAAAAGGAGAATACCAAATGAAAAAGACTATAGTTTTAATTGGTGCTGGCAGCGCTATGTTCGGCCTGGGAACTGTCGGAGATATTTTAAAAAGTGAGGCGCTGAAAGGAAGTCACATTGTTTTACACGATATCAACGCTCAAACTTTAGATACGGTCACCCGTGTGGTGCAAAATGAGATCAATGAAAAGAACCTGCCCTACACAGTTTCCGCAACCACCTCACGCCAAGAAGCGTTACAAGGAGCAGATTTTTGTGTCATTTCCATTGAAGTGGGCAATCGCTTTGATTTATGGGAGCAGGATTGGAAGATTCCGCTCTTATACGGGTTTCATCAAATCTACGGAGAAAACGGTGGGCCAGGCGGCCTATTCCACTCTCTCCGCATCATTCCTCCTATCCTAGAAATTTGCGGAGACATTAACACCATTTGCCCAGACGCTTACGTGTTCAATTTCAGCAATCCAATGACGCGCATTTGTTTAGCCATCAATCGCAAATACCCAAACTTGAAGGTAATTGGGTTATGCCATGAGATTGCTTCCCTCCCCCATCACTTGCCCCACATCCTAAATACTCCTCTGTCGAATCTGTCGTTCAAGGCGGGGGGATTGAACCACTTTAGCGTGTTGCTGAACGTGATCTATAAAGACACCGGGCAAGATGCGTATCCTGATTTACGGGCAAATGCCCCTGCTTATTTCGAACACATCCCTTCAGTCGCGGATTTGTTCGAAGAAGCGTTTGGTGGTATACAGGCATCATCATCGAAGAGATCTTGGTCTGGACGTTGGCTTTTCAAAGAAATACTAGAGCGGTTTGGCTATCTGCCAATCACTGACGACAGCCATTTTGGAGAATACATTCAATGGGCCTATGACGCCGCTGATCACCAAGACATTGAAAATTTTTACAGCCGCTATAAAAAATGGTCCTTAGAACTAGCCGTGCCGGAAAGTCGTATTGCTGGCACAAAAGAGAGCGAGTACTGGCGGGCTATACCTATCATGGAAGGCATCATTGGTGATACACACCAAGAAGAATATGCGGTAAATATCATGAACGATGGATTGATAGACAACTTGCCCCAGAACTTGGTTGTGGAAGTTCCAGCCATAGTAGATAAAAATGGAGTACATGGAGAGAAATTGGGGAATCTGCCCAAAGGTATCGCTGGCTTACTCAACAATCAGGTCGCGACAATAGACCTCACCGCCGAAGCAGCTATTACCGGCTCGCGCGAAATTGTATTTCAAGCCTTGCTGCTAGACCCAGTAGTAGACAGTGTACGCCAGGCAGAAGCATTATTAGATACAATGCTAGAACTACAAAAACCATATTTAGGGTATATTCAGTGGAAGAGAAATCATGACTGACAGTCCCAAAACCAGCCAACAAAACATTATCCGCGCCCTAATTGGATTTGTCATCTATCTCCTCCTCAATCCCATCATCCTCTTTGCCAGCGCGGGAACGACAAAATGGAACCTGGCCTGGGTCTACTCAATATCAACGATCGCATTGACCGTAATCAGCCGCATTTTCATGATCCGCAAATTCCCAGACCTGGCTCAAGAACGCGCCAGTCACCGGCAAGTAGAGGGAGTAAAAGCCTGGGACAGGGTCCTTGGCGCAATAGTTGGCCTTTTCGGAAATTTGGCGATTCTGCTCGTGGCCGGATTGGACAAACGGCTGGGCTGGTCTGCAGCGGTAGCATTGCCAATCTCGTGGGGGGCGGTGGTGATTGGAGTGGGCGTGGGCTTCCTGCTGGGAAGCTGGGCCATGCTCGAAAACCGCTACTTCTCCGCCGTGGTACGCATCCAAGAAGACCGGGGACACACCGTTTGCACCACGGGGCCATACCGCCTCGTCCGCCACCCTGGATACGCGGGAGCACTTCTTTTCTATATCCTCACACCTTTTATACTGGGTACACTGTGGGCACTCATCCCCGCCGCACTGACAGTAGCGGCCCTCGTCATCCGCACCGCACTGGAGGATAAAACCCTTCAGGAAGAACTGGAAGGTTATATTGGCTATACGCAAAAGACACGCTATCGCCTGCTGCCAGGCATCTGGTAAGCGGCTTTAAAGCAAAAGCGGCTGAGAAATATCTCAGCCGCTTTTTTTTACAATCCGTAGCAAAAGGGCCAAAAGGTTGTGCAAATTCGCGCAATTCGCTGATCAACCCCGCGCGTTTTTCTTCAACGGATTAGGCCCTAACGCCTTTACCCGCTCTGTCATCTCTTTGGCTGCATCGGCGTAAGCTACGCCTTGCCCGCCAGACATATAGAATATGTCTAAGCGTTCGCTGTCCAGGCCGACTTCCTCTAAGAGGTATTTAGCGTGCTTGACGCGGGCTTGCGCGCGGACATTGCCCTTTACGTGATGGCAGTTTCCAATGGGACAGGCCACCACGTATACTCCATCGGCGCCTTTTTCGAAGGCTTCGAGGATGTAGCGTATATCAATTTTGCCTGTGCAGGGGAGTTTTACTAATTTTACGTTGGCAGGATACTCAACGCGCAGTGAGCTGGCGGTATCGGCTGCCATGTAGCCGCAGTAAATGCAGGTGAAGGCAGTGAGTTCAGGTTCGAAGATTTTTTCGTTCATACTGTTATCCAACTTCCTAGGGCTGATTGTTCAGGAACCATAATTTGCTGGTCTGTGTAGTTTTTCAACTGGATGGCGTTGGCCGGGCACTCTCCGGCACAGGTTCCGCATCCGTGGCAGAAGGCTGGGTCAATGTAGGCTGCCCCGCCCAGATCGCCTACCCCGTTCAGGTCTGCTTTTACGTGGGGGATAGAGAAGGGGCAGGTGCGGACGCAGGTCAGGCATCCTACGCATTTGTCGGGGTCAATTTCGGCTACAACTCCGCCGTAATGATAAGGCTGTTTGGAAAGGAATGTGGTGGCCCGTCCCGCTGCAGCCAGGGCCTGGCTGATGCTTTCTTCGATGAATTTAGGGTAGTGGGCAATGCCGCAAACGAAAATTCCCTCTTTCATGAAATCCATGGGGCGCATTTTGATGTGGGCCTCCAAGAAGAAACCTTCGTCAGAAAGGGGAATATCAAGGAGCAGCGCCAATTTTTGCGTGCCCTGTGAAGGGGCTATCGCCGTGCTCAGGGCAATCAAATTTGGCTCAATGAGCATGGGGCGGTTGAGCATGTGATCCTGAATATGAACCTGTAGTTTTCCATTGGGGCTTTCAACAACAGGTTTGGCGTCATCGCTGTAGCGAACGAAGACCACCCCCCGTTCTCTGGCCTCGGTGTAATATTGCTCTCGAAAGCCGTAGGTGATAATGTCTTTGTAAAGCACGGTTATTTGGCAATTGGGATTGATGGCTTTCAGGCGGATGGCGTTTTTCATGGTGCTGGTGCAACAGATGCGGGAGCAGTAATCATGTTCAATGCCTTCAGGGCGGACACATTGGATCATGACCACGCTTTTTAGGTCTGTTAATTCTTCGAGGCGGTACACGAGTGCATCTTCAAATTCCAGGTGTGTGAGTACATTAGGATGTTTACCCAAGAGGTATTGGTTAACCCTGGTCTCTTGGCCGCCGGTGGCAACAACTGCTACAGCGTGGGGGATCTGAGTTTCTGTGCCGTTTCTGTGCTGGATGACGGCGTGATACGCTCCCGCTTGTCCGCTGTGTTTCACTAACTCGCTGCGGGTGTGGATGGTGATGCGCTCGTGTACATGAACGCGGTTGACCAAATCTCGGAGCAGTTGTCCGGGATTATCCCCCTCGACCAGGAAATGGATTTTGAGGAGATTGCCGCCCAGGGCGTCTTCTCGCTCAATGAGGGTCACGTCGAAACCCGAATCGGCGATGGCCAATGCGGTGGTCATGCCCGAAACGCCTCCTCCCAGCACCAGGGCGCGGCTGGAGGGCGCGATAGTTGATTTATGTATGGGTTGCAGCGTGCTGGCTCGGGCTGCACCTACCCGAATCATCTCCATAGCTTTGCGGGTGGCTTTTTCTGGTTGGTGTGGATGAACCCAGGCGCAGAACCCACGGATATTGACCATTTCCATTAGATATGAATTCAATCCGGCTTCTCTGACTGTTCGTTGGAAAAGAGACTCGTGTGTACGGTGGCTGCAGCCGGCTATGACGACGCGATTGAGGTCATGTTCTTGTATGGCGGCTTTGATAGCTTCCTGACCTTCAGTGAAGCAGCCATAGCCAACATCTTCCGCGTGAGCTACGTTAGGGTAGGATGCGGCCTGCTCGCAGACGCGGTCAATGTCTATTATACCTTCCATGCTTGGATAGCAGCGGCAGACAAAAACTCCCACGCGGGGCGGCTGTCCTTCAACGTCTTTTTCTGGGGGAAATTCTCCACCCTCGCTGAGGAAGGGATGTTCGCGGCTATAAGGCGATTTTCCCAGTTGATTGTGGAAGAGGCACATCACGTCGCCTGCCGCGCCGGCGGCATCTATGAGCGTCTCGGCGATTTCCTTGGGTTCAGAGAATGCTCCGCAAACGTAGATGCCCGGCTGGCTGGACTCTAGCGGATTGAATTTGTCAGTTTGGCAGAAACCGTATTCGTTGAGATCAAATCCCAGTTCTTGGGAGACAATTTCTGCGCCTCCGGGTGGGCGCACCCCAACTGAAAGTACGACCATGTCGAAGCGAGATTCTGTCATCTTTTGGTTGTTTTCCGGATCAGGGTAGTGTACTATCAGATCGTTTGTTTTTGGGTCTTCGCTGAGTTCAGAGATTCTGCAGCGGGTGTATTCTACGCCGTATTTTTCATAGGAACGGTGGAAATAGGCGTTGTACTCTTTGTTGAAGGCCCGGGCATCCATCATAAAGACCTGGCAGTGAACGCCATCAAGGCGTTCTTTAGCCAAAATGGCTTCTTTAGTGGCGTACATGCAGCAAATTGAAGAGCAGTAGGGATGGTCTTGGTCCCGCGAACCAATGCACTGGAGCCAGGCGATACGCTTGGGCGAGGTGTTATCGGAGGGGCGGAGGACTAAACCCTCTGTAGGGCCCGAACGGCTGACGTAGCGTTCATATTGCATACTGTGAACGACGTTGGGGTAACGGCCATACCCGTACTCGGCCAACTCGAGCGGATCGGAAAGTTTATATCCCAAAGCGAGGATGATGGCGGAAAAGCTAATAGTTTCCTCCCATGGTTCCGCGTCCAGGTTTATGGCATCGGTGGGACATACGTCTTGGCAACGGTAACAGCCCTCGCAATAATCGCCTTTGTCTATAAAGTAAGCGTCAGGGAGCGTACGGGGCGCGCTTTTATGGATTGCCATGCGAGTAACCAGAGATTCTTGGAATTCGCTGGGCATACGATGAGGGCAAGCGATGGCGCATAAACCGCAATTCGTGCAAAGATCCGCGTCTATGTAACGGGGTTCGTGCCGCAGCGTGAGAGTGAAATCACCGGCTTGGCCGCTGGCGTCAGCAATCTCGGTGCGGGTCATGATCTCGATGTTGGGGTGCTGGTTATTATCCATGAAAGCGGGAGAGATGGCCGGGCGTGTACATCCATAGCCGTTATCTGATGAGCCACGGCAGAGGACGCAGTCATGAGTGGGGAACATGTAGCCTAACTGGGCTACCCGTCCGCCTAAACTCGCGTCCCGCTCGATGAGATAGACTTGCAAGCCAGCTTCAGCCAGGTCCATGGCCGCTCTCATGCCTGCTATCCCGCCGCCAACCACCGCTACTACACCTTCAGGATTTTTATGATCCTTTTTCATTTTTCCCTCCTTATATTTCTCTCAAATCCAGAATTTCCATATTTTCAAGGCCGTCGATAACCTCTACCAACTGTTCTTTTTCGATGTTTTTCACCTTGCACATAGAGACCCAAGCATCAGGCTTATCTTCCGGATAATAGCCCACATTTACTGAAAGATCCCCCCCCGCCTCGGCAATAGCATTCGTTAGACGCGCCACTGCCCCCACTTGATCTGGCTGCAAAACAGAAATACGTATTCCCGGTTGACGGGCGCCAAGGAGAGATACCATGGTATTAAAGATATCGTTGTCGGTGATGATGCCAACCAGTTTTCTCTCTTTCAAGACCAGTAAGCAACCAATGCGTTCATCAGCCATAACCTGAGCTGCGTTTTCAATTGGCGTATCCTCTTCGATGGTGGTTATATCTTTGATCATTATGGTGCGTACCTTGATCTTTGCCAACACGTAGTTGATTTCAAAATTGCTGAAGTTGCTCACATCGGAAGGAAGGGCTTTTAACAACGTTCCTCGGGTGACTAAACCAACTAGTTCTTGCTCTTCATTCAGAATTGGGAGATGCCGAAAACCCTTTTCTATCATTAATTCTCTGGCTTTGGTAACGGGCATATCTGGCGTCCCACAGATGGGGTCAGGGGTCATGCGGTCTTTAACTAACATAGAATATCTCCTCAAGCGGTTTATCCATATCGCAATAAACAAAGTGAAGCCTGATACTTTCAGTGCTACTCAGGCATCAAGTGTTTTTCATTATCCTTTGATTATTTGCCCATGTTATCTCGAATTGCTCTCGAAAGCAACGTAAAAACTTCAACAATCTACTTGCTGAATGTCATCTTGTAAAAAAGCAAAACTGGTTACATCCCCACCTCTGGCAGAACAGGTTTCTGGAATTCTATTTGGGGGATAAAAGCCAACCCTCAGCCGGCCCCCACCTTGGGAGGGTTATCTCACCCTGAACGGAAAACCGCTTGGGAGCGAATTTTGCTGGGGGTGAGGTGGGAGTGAATAATTACCTTTTTTGAGGGTAGTCGCCCAACCAAGTTGGTCAGCAGAGGGAGTAAAAGCTTGGGATAAAACTCTCTAGGAGGAATTAGACTGCTATATTGACTATGCGCAGGAGACTCGGTATCGGTTAATGCCGGGAGTATGGTGATGTAACAGATAGCGGATGGCAGGAAATCAAACTGGCGTCTTTTCCAAAATCAGGTTTGACAACCGATTCATACCTTGTTAAAATAGGGCTACATAGAACTACCTCCTACATGGCGCACAACAACAAAGATGGAAAAACTGAACCAAACCCAATAATATCCTGGTTCAGAGGGCCGCTAAATATTCCGCTCCTGCCGCCCTTCGCAAAAGATGGGCGGCTATTTTAATGGGCAATTAGGGGGGAGCCAAACCAATTTCTAGCTGGCTAAGGCCCTACCGCTATCACCATCAAAAACATCATATCAACACCCGGCAGCAAGGTGGTTCTGCACTCTCAAAATTTCTCGTTGCCCACTCATCGGATTCAACAAAAGGAACCCACGTAAAAGATGACAACACCCATAAATCAAAATCCCTACCCTGAAGAACCCGTAGGAGCCGTAATGGTCGTCGGCGCCGGTATCGCCGGGATGCAAGCTTCCCTGGAGTTAGCAGATCAGGGCTTCAAAGTTTACCTGATAGAGAAAAAAGCGTCCATTGGGGGACACATGGCGCAATTCGACAAGACCTACCCCACCAACGATTGCGCTATGTGTACAATCTCACCCAAGCTGGTAGAGACCGGGAATCACCCCAATATTGAGATATTGACCAAAAGCGAAGTCATTGATATTGCCGGCCGAGCCGGGAATTTTAGAGCGCAAATAAGCCAAGAAGCCCGCTATATAGATGTAGAAAAATGTGTAGGCTGCGGAGAATGTGTTGAAGCATGCCCAGCAGTCGTCCCTAATCTCGAATTTGAAGAAGGATTGACCGCCCGACACGCCATTTACCAACTCTACCCTCAGGCTGTCCCCAACGCTTTTGCGATCACTAAACTTGGGATCGCCCCCTGCCGGGACGCCTGTCCCGCCGGGCAGCGTGCCCAAGGTTATATCGCCCTCATCGGAGAGGGACGCTGGGATGACGCCATGCGCGTCATCAAAATGGATAACCCCTTCCCCGGCATTTGCGGGCGGATCTGCAACCATCGCTGCGAAGATGCCTGCAACCGCGAAAAGGTTGACGAGCCTATCAACATCCGCGCCCTCAAGAGATTTGTCACCGATAAAATTTATGAAGACCCCCGCGAGCCAATTGAACCATCTGAGATTCTCTATCCCGACAAACGAGTTGCCATCATCGGGGCCGGCCCCTGCGGATTGACCGCCGCGCAAGACGTTATCAGGGCCGGGTATCCCGTCACGGTCTTCGAGGCTATGCCCGTCGCGGGCGGAATGCTGCGCCTGGGCGTGCCCGAATACCGCCTCCCCACCGAGGTCATTGAGCGCGAAGTTCAAGACATCGTTGACCTTGGGATAGACTTGCGCCTCAACCATCGCGTAGATGATTTGGACAAAATTTTCGAAGAAGGATTCGAGTCGGTGCTAATTTCCGTGGGCGCTCACGAAGGCATCCGCCTGCCAATCCCCGGCGCCAAACTGGACGGAGTGATCATCAACACCCACTTTTTGCGGGATATGCGTCTGGAACACTACGCAAGAAGCGCCGACGGGACACTAGAAACCCCGGGGGAGGAACCCTTCGGGCCGAGAGTGCTGGTGCTGGGAGGCGGCAACGTAGCCATTGACTGCGCCCGCAGCGCGATCCGCCTGGGGTGCGAGGTACACCTGGCCTGTCTGGAAAAACGCCCCGAGATGCCCGCCCACGCCTGGGAAGTGAACGCCGCCGAGGAGGAAGGCGTCCACCTCCACCCTGGACGAACCTTTGAACGCATACTTGGAGACCAAAACGGTCATGTTCGCGGGGTAGAGTGCATGAATGTGGATTCGTTCCACTTCGACGAAATCGGCCACCTGCACCTTGAGAAAGCGCCCGATTCGGAGCATATCCTTGATTGCGACACGGTGATCTTCTCCATTGGGCAACGGGCCGGTTTGGCTTTTATCCCCGACGACGCGGGGGTTGGTTTAACGGAAAAACGCACCATAGCCGTCAACCCTAACACATTTGCCACCAGCCGCCCCGGCGTCTTCGCTGCGGGCGACAGCGTCTCCGGGACAGCCTTTGTCATCGAAGCCGTTGCCAATGGGCACAAGGCCGCTCATTCTATCACCCGCTATCTACAGGGCCAGGCCCTGGAGCCACTCGCTGAACCAAATCTGCCGGTAGTGAATTTTACCCAGCAAGAGATTGATGACCGCATCGCAAGCGGGGAGATCATCCCCCAGCCGCGTGTGCCCCTCCCCGAAGTGCCGGTCGAAAAGCGCATAGATAATTTTGTCGAAGTAGAAAATGGCTACGATGAAGATAGCGCCCGGGCTGAGGCCGCCCGCTGTCTGGCTTGCGGCATCTGCTCAGAATGTATGTCATGCGTGGAAGCTTGCCAGCGCGAAGCCATTATCCACGATGACCCAGGCGGAGTGAGAGAGATCGAAATCGGCGCGGTGGTGATGACACCCGGTTACCAAATCTATAACTCCAGCCATTCGGAGGAATACGGGCTGGGACGCTACCCCAACGTGGTCACTGCGCTGCAATACGAGCGTATGCTCTCGGCCAGCGGCCCCACCGGGGGACATGTCCAGCGCCCCTCGGATGACGGTTATCCCCAACGGATTGCTTTCCTGCAATGTGTGGGCAGCCGCGACCAGAGCCATGATTATTGTTCTTCGGTGTGCTGTATGTATGCAGCCAAAGAAGCCATTATGACCATTGAACACGCCAAAACCGAAGCCCGTGACGGCCACGGAAGCGGGGACGTTCATTGCCAGGTCTTTTTCATGGACACGCGCTCTTTCAGCAAAAATTACGAGGAGTATTATCGCCGAGCGGAGAAGAAGTACGGCGTGGAATATACCCGCTGCCGCATCAGTGAGGTGAAGGAGAATCCGAAAACACGTAATCTGGTTTTGCGATACATGCCGGAAAATGGGCGTGAAACGTCAGACGTGAAACGTGATACTTCACTCGTCACGCATCACGCATCACCGGTCGAGAAAGAATTCGACATGGTTGTCCTATCCGTAGGAATGGAGATTTCAGACTCCGTCAAGGAACTCAGCCGGCAGATGGACATAGAACTCAATGAATATGGTTTTTGCCATACCACCCTCTTTGACCCTCTGCAAACAAGCCGTCCGGGCATTTTTGTAGCGGGGCCTTTCCGGGAGCCAAAGGATATTTCCGAAAGCGTCACCGAAGCCACGGGAACAGCCGCAAAAGTAGCTGAGATACTTTCCCCTGCGCGGAACAGCCTGACCATGAAAAAAGAATATCCGCCAGAGACAGATATTACAGGCCAAGACCCGCGCATCGGAGTTTTCGTCTGTCACTGCGGCAGCAATATCGGTGGTTACCTGGACGTGCCCCTTGTGGCCGAGTATGCGAAAACACTCCCTAATGTGGTACACGCTGAAGACAACCTGTACACCTGCTCCCAAGATACAATTGCCCACATCACCGAGCAGGTAAAAGAACTGGGGTTGAACCGCGTCGTGGTCGCCTCGTGTTCGCCAATCACGCATGAGGCCCTCTTCCAGGATGCCATCCGCCAGGGCGGATTGAATCCCTATCTTTTCGAGATGGCCAACATCCGCAACCAATGCTCTTGGGTACACTCCAATGACTGGGATGCCGCCACTGAAAAAGCAAAATCTCTGGTGCGCATGTCAGTGTCTAAGGCTGCATACCTCGAAGCTCTTAAAATTTCCGAGATAGATGTGAACAACGCAGCTCTGATCATCGGAGGCGGAGCGGCTGGAATGACCGCCGCACTCAACTTGGCAGAGCAAGGCTTCCCTGTCCACCTGGTAGAACGAGAAAGCGAACTGGGCGGCAATCTGCTGAACTTGCGCTATTTCGCGGATACCCTGGGGAATGGTAAATTGGGGAATGGTAAACTGGTAAATTGGGAAAAGCAATCCCCCAAGTCCCAATCTCCCAATATACCAATATACCAACCTACCAATCTACCAACCCACCAATCCACCAACCTACCAACCCACCAATCTACCAATCTACCAATCTACCAACCCACCAACATCCTATCCACCACCCCCCAAGAATATTTAACCAAGACAATAGCCAGTATCAAGAAACACCCTCTTATCACCGTTTACTTGAACACAGAGCTGGTCAATACCGATGGCTTCAAAGGTAACTTCACATCCATACTAGGCCGCAACGGTGAAAAATATGAGGTGAAGCACGGCGTGATCATCATTGCCACAGGCGGGGAAGAATACAAAGGCAGCGAATACAGCTACGGCCAAGACGAGCGCATTGTGACGCAATTAGAGTTCGAGCAAATGATGGCGGGGGAGCGTTCGGTCAGGAGACCTTCACTATCGGGTGCAGGGGAGCAGGAGAGCAGGAAAGCAGGAAACAGGAAACAGGAGACTGCCTGGTCTACTGATACCCTGTTACCTGATACCCTGCTGCCTGATGCCCTGCTGCCTGACTCAGTTGTCATGATCCAATGCGTGGGGCCGGCAGAAAAATACTGCAGCCGCATTTGCTGCACTACAGCTCTAAAAAATGCCTTGAAACTCAAAGAACTGCAACCTGAAGTCGAAATCACGATCCTCTATCGCGATATTCGCACTTACGGCTTCAGAGAGCATCTTTACACCGAGGCAAGACGGGCCGGAGTCCGCTTTGTGCGCTATGAGTTCGATAATAAGCCCAAAGTTGAAATTGGAAATCCCCAATCACCAATCACCATCCGCGTTTGGGAACCAATGCTGGGGCGGGATTTAGAGCTAAAACCGGACCTTCTAGTCTTATCCACACCCGTTATCCCCTCCCAAGGCGCAGACGAATTGGCCACCCGCCTGAAACTCTCAACTGACATGGAGGGATTCTTCTTGGAAGCCCATGTAAAACTCCGCCCGGTGGATTTCGCTGCCGATGGCGTCTATATGGCAGGGATGGCGCACTATCCCAAGTTCTTGGATGAAACCATCGCGCAAGCGCAGGCGGCATCGTCCCGGGCTGCTATCACCCTCTCCAAAGATACCATGATGACCAGCGCCCAGGTCGCCTATGTGGACCCCGATAAATGCGTGGGCTGCCTCACTTGCGTGCGCATCTGCCCCTACAATGTACCTAAGATCTCTGTCGACTTTACCGGCATCGGGAAAATTGGCGGAGCCGCCTATATTGAGCCAGCCGTCTGTCACGGGTGCGGTTCCTGCGCCTCAGAGTGTCCGGCAAAGGCTATTGAGCTATTGCACTACACGGACATACAAACCATGGAAAAACTGAGCGCGTTGTTCGAGAAGGAGCCGCAGGAGCAACTTATTGAGATGATTCCGGTTATGAGTGTCAGGAATTAGGAAACTAGTGACTAGTGGTGTGCGGCGGAAATCCGTCGAGGGTTTTCCACGCTCGCGAAGGATCGGCAGATCCTGAGCTACAACTTGCCACAGAAGGAATAATCACCGTTTTACCAAGAAAACAATGACTAAAAATCAGGCAGTTCAGTGGGTGGAGTCCGGGGAACTGGCGTTCCCCTCTGAGCGT
>DAOUWT010000281.1 GCA_030666985.1 Chloroflexota bacterium | reverse complement strand
TAGGTGTGGTGGTTTTTGCGGTCAGCGTTCAGGGTCAAAGGCCACACAACCCCGCGTGAACCATGACCTGCTACGCAGCGGAGGATCGGGCGCAAAATGCAAGCCTTGGCTCTGAATGAGCAACGCCCGAAGCTAAAACGCCCGGCTGGTTACGCCAACGTTAGGCGGTTTGTAAACTATGGCTAAAGTGAAGAATAAAAACTGGAATCCAATCCGAGTCCCACTTTATCCTTGGGTACCTACAATGGAGAAAATTATAAGTGCTCATGAATTGCCGATACTTTCGGGGCCAGTAATAACCATTACTTCTGACTACAGTGGAAGTCATAAATCCAGTAACTATCAAATAATATCAGTTTTATACGTAGACTTAGAATTTTCCCAGGGGTGGGAATTTCAGCGTAGGAAAATCAGAGAGCAATATCTAAGAGATGGTAGAAGGTTATCGTTTAAAGCGCTAAACGACAGACAACGACAAAAAGCTTTAATCCCATTCCTAAAATCAACAGAATTAATTCATGGACTTAGTGTGACACTAGTAATCAACAAATCAATTCGTAAACTATATGTAAGCAAAGCCGATATTGTTTCAGCTTGTCAGAGTTTTGGGCTTCAGTGCAATTGGAAACCTCAAGCACTAGAAAATGCTATGCAAGTTGCACACCTTATGAGCATTCTAATTGCAGGGTTGTCACATCCAAAGCAAAACATTTATTGGATTTCAGATGAAGATGAGCTTTTTGCTAATTTGCAGCGCATACAAGACCTTCAACGAATTATTGGAAAATATTCTGGGCATTATGTAAAGCATGAATTAGGTGAATTAGGAATGGGAACTACCTCTCTTGATGAGGGGGATAGGTTTGAAGAAGATTTAAATGCGATACCGGATTTAATAGCTGGAACAGTTGCGGAAGTATCTACACGTTTATCAAAATCCATTGGAGGAAGAATTCCCACTAGTATTGCTGTTCCATATTATGGAGACCTTTCAACAAAATCAGATATACTTAGTTCGTGGATTTGGGATAAAAGCAGTAGGCTCAAGAAAATAGTCATAATTTTTGAAGATCACGGCCAAGGCCGATTTAGTGTTGCTAATCTTAGTATGGATGATGAATAACCACCGCCTAACCCAACATGAACCCGACTCGCCTTCGGCTCTGGGAATCTGCGCGATTTTTGCAAACTTTGGCTATAATCATATAGTGGAGTCTTGCAAGAGTCGGCGAGCAGGTTATGAAACCGTTGGGCAGTTCAGCTAACAAAAAAGGAGAAATAACAATGTTCAATAAACGCACTATTAACTCTTTGACCAAAGCGCTTGTTTTTGTAATCGGGGCGCTCCTGATTATCTTATCCTCACGTATAACACTTGCCCAGTCCGTCACGGATGGTTTCAGTTTGAGGACGAATAATGCCATACCTGTCGGAGATACGGCAGACAATATGATCTACCTGCCACTGGTGATGAAGAACTTCCCCTTCACCCCCGAAGCACCGGTGTTGAACGCCATCAGCAACGAAGATGGCGATGGAAACTACACCGTCAGTTGGGGGTCGTCCGATGGGGCAAACACGTATACCCTGGAAGAGGACGACAACGCCGACTTCTCCAGCCCCACCACTGTCTGCTCTAGTAATGGCACATCAACAGCCATCAGCGGCAGAGATGTGGGAACTTATTACTATCACGTCAGGGCCTCCAACTCATACGCCAATAGTGACTGGAGTAATGTGGAGTCGGTCGAGGTGACCGTGCCGCTGCCAAACTGTCCGCAGACCGGCCCCTGGCTCGGCGTCACAAGCCAGGAAGGTGGGCATGACATATATTTTGAGGTTGAAGA
This sequence comes from Chloroflexota bacterium, assembly GCA_030666985.1. Lineage (GTDB taxonomy): Bacteria > Chloroflexota > Anaerolineae > Anaerolineales > UBA11858 > B10-G9. The sequence continues at coordinate 1,862 of DAOUWT010000281.1, read as the reverse complement.
TTCATCCCAATGCCAGATTGCAGCAGAGTCCCTGCGGATAGAATTCAAGGATAGTTGTGAAAATGATATAGTAATGACGATCATGTCGAGCGCTCTGATCACGAATCGTCACTTTGAAATTCATGGTGAAAACATAACCGTGGTCGGTGATTTCGCTTCACCCAAAACAGCGAACGGAACGTTTTCTTATGGCAAGGATGGATGCACTGCTTCTGAAACCTGGGAGGCAGCGTTAAACCTGGGGGCGAGTGGCCCGGTCTATGCGCTGGCGGTGCAAGATGATGGCAAGATACTGGTCGGGGGCGACTTCTCCTGGCTGGGCGCGCAGAGGCGCGATAACATCGGACGGCTGAACGCCGACGGCACGCTCGATGATACCTTCAATCCGGGGGCGAATGGCTGGGTCAAGGCATTGGCGGTGCAGCCGGATGGCAAGATCGTAGTGGGTGGAGCCTTCACCGAGTTGGGTGGAGAAACGTATCATGGTATCGCGCGGCTGAACGCTGACGGCACTCTGGATACTGGATTCAACCCTGAGAACTATGAGTCCAATGTTGTCTATGCGTTGGTAGTACAGCCAGACGGGAAAATTGTGGTGGGGGGAATGTTCGATAGATGGGATGGGCGAACGCGTGACGACATCGCCCGGCTCAACCCCGACGGAAGTCTCGATACAGCCTTTACCACCACTGCTCTTACCGGGTTACCTACTTGGGTTTACACGCTGGCACTGCAGAATGACGGTAAGATACTGGTGGGTATTAGAGGCTTTTTAACTTCTACTTGGAAGCAAGCATGTCCCATCAAGCGACTGAAACCTGACGGGAGCAGCGACTTCACCTTCTTGGTTGGTGTAGAAGGTAATATGAATGGTCTAGTAGTCGACACGAGTGTCCGAACGCTGTTAGTGCAGTCGGATGGCAATATACTGATTGGCGGTCACTTTCTCGAGCTGGAAGGAGTGGCACGCTACAATATTGGGCGGGTGAACTCCGATGGCACACTTGATGATGCATTCAACCCGGGAGCGACTCCGTCGACTACCGGATACGTCTACACGCTGTTTGAGCAGTCGGATGGTAAGATACTGGTGGGAGGCGGCTTCTATACACTAGGCGGAGAGACACACTACTCCATCGGGCGGCTGAACCCTGATGGCAGCCCGGACATGGATTTCAACCCGGAAGCGAATAATTTCATCTATACACTGGCAGTGCAGGCGGATGGCAAGATCGTGGTGGGGGGCAGGTTCACCGAATTGAGTGGGGGGACGTGCAATTACATCGGGCGGTTGAACCCCGACGGGACACTCGATACTTCATTCATGCCATAGCAGGCGATCCTGATAGCGGTAAGGCAGCGAGGTTGACTCGCTGCCTCGCCGTTCTACAGTTGGAGTATATTCTTGTGCCTTCAAAGGGCGAGATCAAAAACTGCCCAACCCCAATTGCACCCGACTCGGCTTCGCCTCAGGGTAATCGGCGCGATTTTTTAAGTTTGGTGTCTTGCAAAGAGTGTTTCGGGGTGAAAACGCCGAGCGGGTGAATAATCCGTTAGCGGGCTAAAGGGCTTTGTTGGGCTAAAGGGCTTTGTTGCACTAATTTGAATTCTTTCACCAAAACGCGTTTTTTTGATCATTAGTTCATCTCTTAAGAGCGAAATTTTATAAGGTTACATCACAGGAAAACTTTCAAAAATACATTTATGTAACAATGCCAGTAAATCAGCAATTCCCGGCAGAAAACAAAACAAGAAGTAGGTGGAAGTTTTCGCGAAGATTATAATGGAAAAAGATGGTGAAGAAATGCCCAAGGAACAAGAAGGACAGCTGTTTCCATGAAAACACGCCAAAAACTCTCAGC
>DAOUWT010000307.1 GCA_030666985.1 Chloroflexota bacterium | reverse complement strand
CGAGTTGCGAATGACGAGTTGCGAGTGAGTGTGTTTCACGTATTTGGATGCTGCATATACGATTTTTAATTTCCCCTCTGTTTAGCTTGTTTAAGATTCATCAAGAATGACAGTCATCACATCCTCTAGGCAGGTTTCAAGCGATGGTTGTATGTTTTCTTTTCTGGCAAAAGCTTCTTCAATTTCAAGCAATCGCTCAGATGCCAGCATAAGATAGTTTTCCTAGATGGAGGCCTTGTTGTGCTATCTTCTCCAGAGAGGTGATGTCCTTTTCAACCTTGTCAATAACCTTTGCCCAATGCTGCCACGTAATATAATCTTCGTGCATCTCATAGCCCGCATCATTTGGTAACCCGTCACTATCTAACTGCGTCAAAGAGATATTGTATTTCTCTTCAAAGCTTTGCTCTGGGCCAGGAAAAGTCGTTTCTTCAAATCAGATAATCTAAGCGCAGTTCCATGACTGATAATAGATTCTCTTTCTTGACGAGGGAGGGATAAAAAATCTTTTTCCATTTGTGTTTTGACATTAGTTTCCATTTGATTCACCTCTTTGTGTTTTCTGCAAGGCATTTCCCAGCTTTTAAAACATTATGCCTTGTTTCCTTACGAATAGGTGCAGTAATTATTTTCCCCTGCGTTTCTGCGTTAAAAAAGTGACCAGGTGCAACGCACTCCTAAAAACATGGAGTGCAATGCACCTGGAAGCGGAGGAATTAAAAAGCCCTGCGTCCCCGCGTCTCTGCGTCCCTGCGTTAAGTTTGCTCTTGAGCAATCTCTTGCAACTGCTGGCGTAAATCGGCGATTTTCGTTTTCGTCTCATCAATTTTATCGAAAATCTTGGTGTGATTTTTTAGCCCCTCTTTGATGAGAAATTGCGCGGCTCCACGACGATTTTTAACAATCCCAGCTTCTACCAAAGCGTCAAGTTTCTCACGAATATCTTGGTTCACATTGACTACCATATAATCGGGCAAATCTTGGACAGAGGCGCTGATGGCTTTTCCAAACGATTTGATGAATTTTACGCCCTCTTCTACAACTGCGTTTATTGTGGGGTACTCAGGGGTAGATGTGGCTGCTTGTTCGTTATTCATGGCTATACCTCTCTTTTATGGGATTCCAAAAAAAATAATCATTCAGAAGATTGTGAAACGTGGTGCGTGTTGCGTGAATTATTTGATCACGTTTTACGATTCACGCTTCACTCTGTTCTCAACCTGTGAGTTCCTAGCGAACATTATTCTTCCGCACTCAATTTGACTTCTTGACGCAACTGCTCGCGCAACTCCGTGATTTGGTCTGTGATAGATTTGACGCGGTCGAATAGCTTTTGATTAACAACGATGCCTTCGTTAATCAAAAAGGCTGCGCTTTCTGACCGGCTCTTGGTTACTTCAGCCTCGACAAGCATATCCATGTGTGCCAGAGTCTCATCGTTAACGCGCACCATCACCACGTTGCCGCGGCCCTGCAAAGCCTCGCTGAGTGTTTGACCAAAAGATTCCACTTGCCTCCACGCTTCCCTCAGAGACGGGGGGTTTCCCTTCTTGCCCTCTGATTGGGATGTTTTTCCTGTAGAGGATGTTCCGGCCTCTTCCTTGGGGTTTTCCTTTTTTTCTTCTTCGCTCATAGTCTTTTCTCCTGGTGTAAAATGTATAGTACTTACGTGTAAGGGTGATACGTATAACAGTGTAATGCGTCTTCTTAGTTCTGTCAAGGGGTGAGTGATCTAATTGCCCTGGGATATTAGGTACTAGGTACTAGATATTAGGGATTATGGCTGTTATCCAATACCCAATACCCAATATCCAGTATCCAATATCCAAGCGAAGAATCTTGGGTATAATATGGCCTATAATCACCATTCGCATAATAAAGAAGGCCCACTATGCCAGTTCAACAACTGAGTTTCTTTCAACCCGAGGAGCCCTGCACCTGGACAGTTTCCGATGTCAACTCCTACCTGCGTGATCTGCTAGAGAGCGACCACAACCTGCAAGACCTATGGGTGCAAGGAGAAATCTCCAATCTCTCGCGGCCTCGTTCGGGGCACGTTTATTTCACGCTCAAGGATGCTAAATCTTCCCTGCGCTGCGTGATGTGGCGCAATGCCGCCGCCCGGCAGACGACACCCTTGCGCGAGGGGGATGCGGTCGAAACCCATGGCAGCCTCAGCGTTTACGAGCGCAGCGGGCAATACCAGCTCTATGTGGATTTTATCCGCCCCAAAGGTGCGGGAGAGTTGTACCGCGAGTTTTTGCGCCTCAAAGAGCACCTTGAAAAAGAAGGCCTCTTTGCCTCGGAGCATAAGCGGGGCATTCCTCTTTGGCCCAGGCGGATTGGGATCGTCACATCGGCCACCGGAGCGGCTTTGCAAGACATGCTCAACACCCTGCGGCGGCGTTACCCTCTGGTGGATGTGCTCTTAGCCCCGGCAGCGGTGCAGGGGGATAAGGCTCCGCCCCAAATTGTAGCGGGACTCCAGGCCCTCAACCGCATTGCCAGCGTGGACGTGATCATCCTGGGGAGAGGGGGAGGCTCCATTGAGGATTTGCGTGCCTTCAACGACGAGCGCGTAGCCCGGGCCATCTTCGCTTCCCGCATCCCCGTCATCAGCGGAGTGGGACACGAGACCGATTTCACAATCGCCGATTTTGTGGCCGATTTGCGGGCACCCACCCCCACGGCGGCGGCCGAGTTAGCCGTTCCCGACCAGGAGGAGCTGCGGGGCACGGTGCGGGAACTCCGCGCTCGCCTGGAGCGGAGTGTGCGTGCCACGCTCTCAGAGCAGCGCTGGAACCTGACCAACACGGAATCCCGCTTGGGACGGGTGTCCCCCACCGCCTTTATACGAACCGGGCGGCAGCGGCTGGACGAGTTGGGTAACCGCCTAGAACGGGCCGGAATCCTGTCCCTGGGGCGGGGCCGCGCCCAACTGGACAACCTAACCGGACGGCTGCAGGCCCTAAGCCCGGTCGCCATCCTAGAAAGGGGTTACGCCATCCTCACGCGAGAAGATGGCGCCCACATTCGGTTGGTGGGCCAGGTGGCGGTGGGGGATCGCCTGGACGTGCGCGTTTTAGATGGGAATTTTGGTGTGGTGGTAGAAGAGCAGGAATCAGTGACTAGGGACTAGGAATCAGTGACTAGGGACAAGTACAACTTGGCGGAAGTCCTTGTAAGTTTCAAGGTGCGCTGCACTCCAAAAGCAGGAGTGCAGCGCACCTTGAGCATAAATTAATCTGGTTCTAACGGATTTTGTGGTTTCAGGTAAAATGAGGCAAAATTAACCAAAAACAACCACGGGATTAGTCAATTATGCCTCAACGAAAGTATACCAAAACAAAAGAAAAAGTCAGCAAGCCTTCAAAACGAATTATT
>DAOUWT010000218.1 GCA_030666985.1 Chloroflexota bacterium | reverse complement strand
GTTGGTAATTTTTGGGATTGTTTTTGCCCCCATTGTGGGACTTGTGATTTTTCGGGGCCGCCAAGATGAAAACGTGGAGGGTGGAGATGGGTGAGATGGGAGAGGAGTGTGGGGGACGTTTGCACGTCACGGTGGAGGGGCGTGTCCAGGGGGTAGGTTTTCGCTACTTTGTAACGCGGGCTGCCATGGGGTTGGGTCTTACCGGGTGGGTACGGAATCGCTACGGCGGGGCCGTGGAGGTGGTCGCTGAGGGGGAGCGTGTGCGTTTGGAGAAGCTTTTAGCATCTCTGCGCCGCGGCCCCAGCGGTTCCTCTGTGCGGAGCGTTCATCCCAGGTGGAAAGAAGCTGCCGGCGAGTTTGTAGGCTTCAAAGTTCGCCGTACGGTTTAGGAGGGAGTCGTGATGCGTGATGAGTGAAACGTGAGGAGTGATGCGTGTTGTGTCGCTTTATGCACGGTGTGCCTTGGCAAAGAATTACCCCCAAGATGCTGAACCTTACCGAAGACTCAAGATGGTTTGAAGATGATAAGCATTAGCGCCACTTTTCAGGACGCTTGAAAATTATGTTGTCTTTGATAACTTGATCTGGGAAGACACTTTTGGCTAGTTCTAGACGTCCAATATGCAAAGTGCCACCAGAAGCTTGTTTGAGTGCGTATGACGAACGTTTTGGCGGAAAAATGGTGATGACCCTTTTGTCTTTGAATGAGTGCTGTATTGTAGTTACAGGCCTAACTAGGTCACTATCAGCAGATATGAGAAAAGCCACATCGAAATGGTCTTCAAAGGCGTCCCGTATTAGCTCGACTGAAATATTAACATCCGTCATTTTTTCATGATAAGTTATGTATGTGTGACCACATTTGCGGCACTCGATAGTTTCCGATAAAAAGTGTCCGTAGTAGATGTGAAAATTTGGGAGTGTTTGTAAGGCATTCAGGTACACACGTTGACGTTGGTGTTTGTCATCGGGATGTTTGATGATCGTTGTAAAATACTTGGTGGCGACCAACATTTGGTGTGATTTGAGAAATTGATGGGCGAGTTTTTGAATATTGAGCCAATAGAATTTTTTCCACCCTTTAGAACGGATACCATAATACAAATTGTATCCATCAACGTATGCAATCACACGTTTCATATTATATCTTCCTATATAATGGACAGCCCGCCGGTTAGGGCGGGCGTCGGCCCGAAGATGCTATCCTCGGGGGGGTACTTATATTTTAGCATGTCACATGATGTTGTCAAGCAAAATCCCGAAGATTTACTCTTCTGATCTCCTCTATGCCAGCGCGACAAACGTATGCCCTGTCTAACCAATTTATCAATCCCCAATATCCAATATCCAGCCTACCCAAACCCCAGCCCCCGTTTTTTCAGCGAAACATGGCATCCCTGACCAATGATCAAGTGGTCTAGGACGTCAATATCGAGCAGTTTGCCGGCTTCCCGGATAGCCTTAGTGAGAGCCACATCGTCGGGGCTGGGCGTGGGGTCGCCGCTGGGGTGGTTGTGAATGACGATGATGGCGGCCGCGTTGTGCCGAATGGCGGATTTGAATAATTCCCCCACGCGCACCTGGGACGAGTTGAGAGACCCCTGGTACACGGTTTTGATTTGCAGGACGCGGTTGCGGGTATTAAGGAGTATGACGCGAAGCTGCTCTTGTTCCAATGCGCTCATCTCGTATTGGACAAGGTCGGCTGCATCCTCTGGGCTGTGGATGGTGGTGGGGGCATCCTCGGGTGTTTGAGCAGCAAGGCGGCGTCCAAGCTCAATGGCGGCTTTGATCTGGCAAGCTTTGGCGTCACCAATGCCGTGTTGGGCTTGTAATTCCTTGTAGGTGGCGCGGTGCAGCCCGGCCAATCCCTGGAAATCTTGTAAGAGGCGCTGCCCCACCTGAATGGCGTTCTCCCCCTTTACCCCCACGCGGAGCAGAATAGCCAGCAATTCCGCGCTTCGGAGAGGTTGTGCTCCAAACTGCGCCAATCGCTCCCGAGGGCGTTCTGTGGGAGCTAGATCGGTAATGCGATAACTCGTTTCTTTGTGTTCCATATTTTCCTCCATTATTGGAAGTGATATTATTTGGGTGTGTTTTATTTCAGTTGAAACCTTACAAGTGTTGCGTGTAGCGTGTTGCGTTACCTTCTCAACTCATTTGAAATGCACCCACCTAGTTTATACCGGATTGCTCGCAAAAGCACAAGATGAGGTGATCAAAGTGGTCGCCCGTTCCCCTGCGCACCTGGTGCGTTGCACTCCGGTTTTGAGTGCATTGCACCTTGGTCTCCCCATCTTCCCAGTCCACCAATCCCCAGTCTACCAATCCCCAATCTACCAATCTCCAAAAATAATGCTATAATCCTTCGCAAGGAGTATGCCTATGAACTTTGATCCCACCTCACTAAGTAATTTCATGTTGATCTTAGCCGCCTGGGGCGGAGCATTTGTGGCCGCACTGTGGCTGGGCCTGATAATCTGGACCTATCGTGACATCCGCTCCCGGGCCAAAGACCCTTTGGCTCGCATTTTGGCGGTTCTGGTAGTGGGAGTGCTTTTCCTGCCGGGGATTGTCATTTACCTCATCTTGCGCCCTCCCCAAACCTTGGAGGAAGAATACCAGTACATGCTGGAAGAAGAGGCCCTGCTGCAATCCATTGAGGAGCGTCCGGTTTGCCCGGGGTGTGCGCGTCACGTGAACGAGAAATGGTTGGTCTGTCCCAACTGCCACACCAAGCTGAAAAAGGTTTGTTCTCATTGCGGCAAGCTCATGAAGCTCCCCTGGAGCCTGTGCCCCTTCTGCGGAATCCCCGAAAAAGGTAAACATCGGGAGGAACTCACCGTAGATGAAGCGGTTCAGGCTTTGGAGTTGGAAGAAGAGGAAGAAGAGGAAGAAGAGTAGGAGGAATTACCTATGGCGGCACTGCAAATTTCTAAAGAACTAGCAGGATCAATACAAAATGAAGCTCGAATGCGCGGCGTATCTATTGAGCATTATTTGCGGGTTGCTATTCGCCGTGAACGTGTTTTAAGTAGCCGAAAAATAATTGAGCAGGAACAAGAATGGTGGCTTACTCTTCCACTTAATGAACGCGCGAAATACGAAGGGGAATATATCGCAGTTCATAAGCAGAGGTTAATTGATCACGATAAAGACGAAGCTGCTTTATATAAACGCATTCGAGAGAAATACGGAAAAGCTCCAATATTGGTAATGCCAGCGGAAGGCCCGCGTGAAATTCGCATTTATAGTCCCAGGTTAGTGCGCTAATGAATACCGCATCCTACAGCCAAGAATATGTTCCTTCTGCTCCAGTTATACCGCTTAGAATTGCTATTCCAGGAGCGACGCTGGTCAGAGAGGAATTTACAGCGTTAGTGGATACAGGAGCTGATGGCACATTCATCCCAACTGCAATCCTCGAAAAATTAGAGTTGCCAATATTGTATATGACAAACGTGCGTTCTCATCTAGGGGAGAGATTACATCGTGTTCCAGTACACAAAATTGATATAGCTCTGTTTGGCTCAGTTCTATTACCGAATATTGAAGTAGTTGGCGATGATTGGGGAAGTGAGATTATCCTTGGCAGAAACGTGTTGAACAAATTGAAATTACACCTGGATGGGCCAAGTGAAATTGCTAGCGTTTCAGAATAAAACATCTACGCAACACGCACCACGCAACACGCATCACGCCTCACCTAAACTTCTCGAAAGCCTCCCACCCAGCATAATGCCCCATACTACCCAGGGATTCCTCTATCCGCAAAAGTTGATTATATTTGGCAACACGGTCAGAGCGGGCCGGCGCGCCGGTCTTGATTTGCCCCGTGTTGAGCGCCACCGCCAGGTCAGAGATTGTGGAGTCCTCCGTCTCCCCGGAGCGGTGGGAGGTCACAGCCGTCCAGCCGGCGCGGGTGCAGGTTTGCACGGCCTCTATGGTTTCGGTCAGGCTGCCGATTTGGTTGACCTTGACCAGGAGCGAGTTGCAGGCCCCCAGCTCTATCCCCCGGCGGACACGTTCAGGGTTAGTGACCAGCAGGTCATCCCCCATCACCTGGATGCGATCCCCCAGTTGGGCCGTCATCATCTGGAAGCCTTCCCAATCGTCCTGAGCCAGACCATCTTCGATGGAGACAATGGGGTACTTATTTACCCAGTCGGCCCAGAAAGCGACCATTTCTGCGCTGGTCAGTTTTTTTCCTTCCGTGCGCAAGTTGTATAATCCGGTCTCTTCTTCGTAAAACTCAGAGGCAGCCGGGTCAAGAGCAATGCACACTTCTTCGCCTGGTATGTAACCTGCTTTCTCGATTGCTTCTAAGATGACTTCCACAGCCTCGGCGTTTGCGCTCAGGGCGGGAGCGTAGCCGCCCTCGTCGCCGACCAAGGTGGCGTAACCCTTCCCTTTGAGCACACCCTTGAGGGCATGGTAAATCTCCGCCCCCCAGCGTAAGGCTTCCGCGAAGGTGGGAGCGCCCAAGGGCATGATCATGAACTCCTGGGCATCGGTGGATTGCCAACCGGTGTGTGCGCCGCCGTTGAGGATATTCATCATCGGGGAGGGGAGGACATGCGCGTAAACCCCGCCAATATATTGGTAGAGGGGCAGCCCAACCGATATTGCGGCTGCTTTAGCCGTGGCTAGGCTGACGCCCAAGATAGCGTTAGCGCCCAATTTGGACTTGTTTTTCGTCCCGTCCAACTCCAAGAGTGTCAAATCAACACCTCGTTGTTCGAGGGCGTTAAGGCCAATTAATTCTTTGCGGATTTTCTTGTTGACGTTCTGGACAGCTTTAGTGACGCTTTTCCCGCCGTAGCGGTCTTTGTCTCCGTCGCGCAGCTCGAGGGCCTCATGGATTCCGGTAGACGCCCCGGAGGGCACAATAGCACGCCCCAGGCTGCCATCTTCCAAGATGACATCCACCTCCACGGTGGGGTTTCCGCGC
>DAOUWT010000362.1 GCA_030666985.1 Chloroflexota bacterium | reverse complement strand
GTGCACTACATGTTGGATGAGTACGGGGAAGCGAGAGAGAAGTACGAAGAAGCGCGTCCCATCTACGCCGGGATTGGCGCCCGCCTGGGGGAAGCCAACTGCATCCAGGCTCTGGGCGATCTTTACGGCGAATTGGAGCAAGTTGAAAAGGCTATTGAGACCTTAGAAGACGCCTTGCAGCGCTTCCGTGAGTTAGGATTAGAACAATACGAGTCAGGCTGCTATAACAGTATGGGGAATATTTTTTATGACCAAAAACGCTATTCTGAAGCTGTTGCAGCTTATGATACAGCCATTGAAATTAGACCTTCGGCAATGTGGTACCGCAACCGCGCCAGCAGCTACATAAATATGGATCAATATGACTTAGCTGCCCAAGACCTGGACAAAGCCGAAGCAATCCAATCAGGGCAGCCGTATGCCTTGTTGCATCGCGGGGTGATTGCTTTGTGGCAAAAACAGCCGCAACAGGCACTGGCGTACTTTAAGCAAGCCGCTCAATTACGGCCCAAAGATGGTGGTTTTCGTATCTGGTTGGCCTTGGCCTTACTTGTTGAGAAAGAGACGGAAAATGCACTTAAAGAGCTTAAAAAAGGTATTGAGTTAACGCATAACCCCAAAGATGTTGCCGACACTACAGAAGACTTGGACAAATTAGCGCAGACCTATGGCGACAGCCCTGAAATGGGGGAAATGCGGCGACTATTGGAAACGCGAGAGTAACCGTTCTGACCCGTCGGGTCACTCGTTCCTGATCACCTAATCACCTGATTCCTGATCCCTAGTTTCCTAGTCCCCTAGTCCCTGCCCCCCGCCAGCGCCATCGCCCCCAGCACCCCCGCTCTCCCTCCCAACCCGGGCCGCACAATAAAATCGTCCATCCCCTCTAAAATTTCCGATACCTGAAGATAACCGTTCAGCAGCCCCCGCACCTTAGCGCGCACTAGAGGAAAAAGCTGCTTCTGCTCCATCACGCCCCCGCCGAGGATGATGCGTTGGGGGGACAGGGTGAGGGTGAAGTTCATCTTATAATTTCCACTTGTAACCTGTAACGGATTATGTTACACTATCCATGTGATTAAAAATTTCAAACACAAAGGTCTGAAAAAATTCTTTGAAAATGGCTCAAAGGCGGGCATACGAGCTACACATGCCCAGAGATTGCGGCTTATTTTAGGTCGTCTCCATGCTTCTACCAACCCGCAAGACATGAATTTACCTGGCTTACGCTTGCATGAACTTACAGGGAATCGAAAAGGCACTTGGTCTGTGCGAGTGAGTGGCAATTGGCGAGTTACATTTCAATTTACTGGGCAAGATGCGGTTAGTGTTAATTATGAGGACTACCATTAAGGTGAAAATATGATGCAAATGTATAATCCACCCCATCCAGGTGAAATCTTGCGAGAATTGTGTCTAGAGCCATTGGGCATTAGTGTGACTAAAGCGGCAGAAGCGTTGGGGGTCAGTCGGAAAACATTGTCAGCTATCTTAAATGGACGCGCTGGCATCAGCACAGAGATGGCAATTCGTCTATCGTTGGCTTTCGATACTACTCCTGAAAGTTGGCTTACTCAACAAACACAATATGATTTGTGGGTAACCAGACAAAAACCGCAAAAACTTAAAGTCGAAAGACTCTTTGTTGCCAATCCTACCTAACGATTGCTTGCCTCTCCCCCAACGCAATTGCCCCCAGCACCCCCGCTCTCCCTCCCAGGCCCGGCGGAACTATAAACTCATCTATCCCCTCTGCAATTTCCGACACCTGAAGATACCCATTAAGCAGCTCCCGTACCTTGGCACGCACCAGGGGGAAAAGCTGCGCCTGCTCCATCACGCCCCCGCCGAGGATTATCCGTTGAGGAGCCAGCGTGAGGGTGAAGTTCACCAGCGCGTGGGCAATGTAGCCAGCCTCTAGCTCCCAGGCGGGATGGTCTTCGGGGAGAGTCTCAGCCCGGGTGCCCCAGCGGGCCTCCAGGGCCGGGCCGGAGGCTAGCCCCTCCAGGCAATCCCCGTGAAAGGGACAGATGCCCTCGAATGGGTCGGCCTCCCAATTGTGTGGGATGCGGATATGGCCCATTTCGGGGTGCATGGCTCCGTGGAGCAGATTCCCCTCCGCCATGGCCCCGCCGCCGATCCCCGTCCCAATGGTCAGGTAAAGGAAAGTATCCAGGCCTTGCGCCGCGCCCCAGCGTCCCTCCCCCAGGGCGGCCCCGTTCACGTCGGTATCGAATCTCACCGGAACTCCCAAGGCGGCTTTTATAGGCCCTACCAAATCGGTATTAGCCCAGCCTGGTTTGGGAGTGCTGGTGATGTATCCAAAAGTGGGCGAAGCGGGGTCGGGGTCAAGGGGGCCAAAAGACGCGATGCCGATGGCTTCTAGCTCACCTTGTTCCCTGAAAAAAGCGATGGCGCGTCTGATGGTCTCCTGGGGCGTGGTGGTCGGAAAACGGGTCTCGGCCCGGATGTCGTCTGGGCCAGTCCCTACCGCGCAGACAAATTTTGTTCCTCCTGCTTCGATGCCGCCGTAAGTAGTCATAGTAGTTGGCCAAACACAAAACGTTTGGCTTGGTAGTCCTTAGTCTGGTAGTCTGATAGTCTGATAGTCGGGTGGTCCTTAGTTGGCCGGCACAGCGACATAATCCGCGCAGGCGGATTCACCCTTGGTGAGCTAGACTCGAATTTATTCGATGTCTTGGCCATTTTACCAGAATCGGAAGCAAGCTTCCAGAC
>DAOUWT010000010.1 GCA_030666985.1 Chloroflexota bacterium | reverse complement strand
TTAAATACTCGACAGTCATCGCCGTTAATGTTATCAAGTCTACTTAGTAGATGCCAAGCAGGAACGTCTTCTGCGTAGACCTGCAGTGTGACCAGATTCTTCATAGGGGTCAACCAGCGATGATATTCATAAGCTGCCTGGGGGCCTGTGATCAAGTAGGGTCGGTCAAGGTGAGCCACTCGCTTAACAAGCCAGGCTAGGCGGTCTCTTAGCCTACTATCCTTTGTCGCAATCATTTACAATCGGAACCTTAAGCTGCCCGGCTTTTTTGTTGGGATGGTAGTAGTACACTACTAGGCTACAGTTGGCATAGCGTCATCTATACTTTGTAAGTGTACTCGAATTGTATAATCACCCAGGATGATCTCATTGTCACGGACAGTGAATGGTAGAGGAACATCTTTGGGGGGCGTGAACACTAGTTTGTCCTCCACGATTTCGCCTTCCATATCAATACATTGTGGTAAACGCTGGGTTTCGATATCCTCCAACGTCGCAAAAAAGGTGTCACTTGGGATATCCTCGAAGGTACGTCCGGCCCAATTGTCGAACAAGGCCTCAACCTCTTCAGGTGAGCGATTCTCAAACATATCTTTCACTGACATTACTCAACTCCTTGTTGATAACTCAACAGTTTTTCTTTCCAGACTTCGTAAGCGGCGACAACTAGGCGACGGTTGCGATGATAAAAATGGGAGGCAGAAGGAAAACGTTGATGGGTTTGGCTTAGCTCGGTCGTTTCCACCTCGCCGTCGATAGCTGCCCAAACTTCAGTCTGCATGATGACCGCCCACACGCTACGCCGCCGTTCACGATTGTACAGGCGTGTGATGTAAAAATCGTGCTGTAGCACCCGAGTGCGTGCCGCTTCTAGAAAGTAGGTGCTGGTTTTGACATCTCCACGCCAGTTACTTACAAGCAGGTCAAAACTCAGATGCCGTTGCTCTGGATCAGTTATATCGTGAGCGACAAAAGCAATGCCCGCCCGCCTCAAGTCTCGGTAGACAGCTACTTCGAAGATATAGCCTTTAGCAAAGCTGTCCCACCAGAAAATACAATAAGCACGCAGATAGAGACTGTAGCGAATGTCCAAATTATACCATCCTGACTTCAGTAAACGGTCGGTGATGGTACGGGCATAAGCCGCTTTAAGTGGGATACCCTCTTGTTCGGGATTGGCCAATTGCAACAAGCGAGACAAAAAGTCGGAAGCGATTGGTTCTTGAACCACAGTTTGGTGAATGGCTGCAAAAGTGCGGGTTTCACCTTTCACTTGAACCCGGGCCTGAGCCAACAAGTCAAACGTCTTCAGCAGATCTTGCCACTCGGTCGAGTTCAGTCGAGCATCCCGGATATATTGCTCCACAATGTGGCGGTGACGTTCGGTGAAGGTAGTGGGTAAAGAAATCTTCACACTCATCAAGTCCGCCTCTCCACGTAAAGGTGAGAGAAAAGTGAACGATTGGTTATTTCATTATACATGTCTTCTCCATTAAGGCTGCTCAATAGTCTTATCACTGACCTCTAGCCGCCACGCGTCCTAACCGCGTGTGCCATGGCCGTGTGTGTGTTCCGTTTGCACGGAAGCACGCTGCCCGGCTTTTTTGTTGGGGTGGTATTAGTATAGCATATTTTTTTTGGATGGATTTGGTTATTTGGGGGGAGATTTGGCGAGGATGTTATATTTGTTTGGCCCCGAGAAATTTCTACCAAGAGCTTTGACCTATTTTTATACAATCGTTGGCGAAATTTTGGGTTGATGTGGCATGATGTTGATTTTGAAAATCAAGCAATATTTGTAAAGCGGCAATATAGTGCTGGTGAAGAAGGACGCGAGATGCAAGAAGTGAAAACTAAGGGAAGCCGTCGAAGGATATCTATCGGTCCTAATACTTGCGAGATGTTACGCGAACATCGCCGTAGGCTTAATATAGAGAAGCAAGGAACTGCTAGGTGGGAAGAGCATGACGCAGTTTTTCCCTCTACAGTGGGTACCCCTCTCTATCCTTCTAATGTACGGAGGAACTTCTGGTCGGTTTTAGAGGAGGCTGGTTTGCCCCGTATTCGTTTTCATGATTTGCGCCATACAACAGCCTCAGTGTGGCTCTGACATGGGAAGCACCCCAAAATTGTACAGGAACGCTTAGGCCACTCAACTGTTCAGATCACGCTAGATACATACTCTCATCTTATTCCAACGCTTCAAGTTGAGGCGGCTGAAGATGTCGATGCTTTTATGTCCAAATTGGAGCCTGGGACAGGAGCTGCTGAATGTAATGAGGACGAAGAAAATGCAGTCAAGGATGAAGCAAATGCAGCCAAATTGTAGCGAGATGAGGGGAATGGAGATGTGTGACGGAATTTATACCCTGTATATGGGGGTCAGGACTTGTCCCAACCCCCATATTTGGTGGCACCCCCGGCGCGACTCGAACGCGCAACCTACTGATTCGAAGTCAGGCACTCTATCCATTGAGCTACGGGGGCATTGCGACTAAAATTATATCTTAACGGGTTCACCTGTCAACTTAAAGTCGCTGCGCCACATCCAATTTCCCAACATACTGATTACCAATCTCCCAATCGCTCAATTTCCCAATATACCAACCCCCAATATACCATCCTAAACATTGAACCTAAAATAAATCACATCCCCATCTTGCACCACATACTCTTTCCCCTCCAGGCGCATCTTTCCGGCGGCTTTGACAGCGGCGCTGCTCCCATATTCGGCAAAAACGGGGAAGGGTGTTACCTCGGCGCGGATGAAGCCCCGCTGGAAGTCGGTGTGGATGGCCCCGGCCGCTTCGGGCGCGGTTGACCCCTGGGGGATGTTCCAGGCCCGGGCCTCCTTTTTGTTGAAGGTGAAAAAACTGATCAGGTCGAGCGTCTCAAAACTCTTGTGGATAACCTGCCCCAACCCGCTCTCCTCTGCCCCGGCCAGTTCCAAAAATTCACCCTGCTCTTCGGGCGTCATGTCAAGCAGCTCTTGCTCCAGCAGGGCGCAGAGTTTGACGACCCCGGCCCCTTGCTCCTGGGCGATTTGGCGGACGGCCCGGACGTAGGCGCTATCCTCGGCGAGGTCGCTCTCGTTGACGTTGGCGGCGTAGATGATGGGTTTGCTGGTCAGAAAGCGCATCTCTTTGTTGAGGGATTGGCAGTGAGGGTTGCTCTGCTCCCCAAAGGTGGAGAGCGGCCCACCGGTCTGGAGGTGGTCGCGCATCTCTTGGGCCATCTCTAGCCTGGGGCGGAGTTTTTTATCCCCCTTGGCCTGGCGGCTCAGTCGCTCAATTTTGCGCTCAAGCTGCTCTAGGTCGGCCAGGGCCAGTTCCACGTTGATGATCTCGATATCGGCCCGGGGTTCAGGATTCTCCCGCACATGCACCACGTTGGGGTCATCGAAACAGCGCACCACATGCACCAGCGCGTCGGTGTTGCGGACATCCCCCAAGAAGCGATTCCCCAATCCCTCCCCCCGGCTGGCCCCCTCCACCAGCCCGGCAATATCCACAAATTCGATCGTAGCGTGAATGACCTTCTCCACTCCCACCAAATCGGCCAAATCCTCCAAGCGAGAATCGGGGACGGGAACAATGGCCTGGTTGGGTTCGATGGTGCAAAAGGGATAGTTAGCCACCGCCGCGTTTTGGGCCTGAGTGAGGGCGTTGAAGGTGGTGCTTTTTCCGACGTTGGGCAGACCTATGATTCCGATGCTGAGGGTCATAATTCCTCCGTATTCAGTGTTCAGTGGGCAGTTTCCACTAATCTGCGCCAATCTTTGCGGATTTCGTATAGTCAATATAGGGTCATAATTGCATTGTGCAAAGATATTTTATCATGTTGTCAAATCCCTGTATATTTCGGAGAATCTTAATGTGGTTATACGTGGTATACTGCAACTACAGTATACGTCAGAAATGATATGCTAGAAATGAAAGGAGACAAAAATGCTCGCAACTAAAGTTGGTGTTAGAGAATTAAAGACGCATTTGAGCAAGCACTTGCGCCGAGTTAAGGCGGGAGAGATGCTGATAATCACCGAATACGGCAAACCGATTGGCCGCATTCTTCCTGAAACAGATTCTGTAGAAGACCGCATGCAAGCCATGGTTGACGCTGGTTTACTTTTGCGGACTGGGAAAAAATTACCGCCAAAAGAGCCTGTAGCCGTGAATCGAGGACCGCGAATGATTTCAGAATTGATAGAGGAAGACCGCGAGATTGATTATCTACTTGGAAATGATCGTGTGGGGGGAGACAATAAATCAAGAGATCGTGATGGGGACATTTGACCGCCAATTATGGCAGACCACCAAGCACTGTGGCCTCCCGGTCTGACCCTAGGATCTAAGCATATACTTCACGTAATTGAGAAGGGTACCGTTTCCCTAATTTCCTAGTTTCCCAGTCACTAGTTTCCCAATCCCCCATGCCCCTCATCTTCGACATTAAACGCTTCTCCATTCACGACGGCCCCGGCATTCGGACGACCGTTTTCCTTAAAGGCTGCCCCCTGGTGTGTATGTGGTGCCATAACCCGGAGAGTCAGAGCAGCGCACTGGAATTGATCTTTCGGCCAGACCGCTGCATTGGATGCGGGGCTTGCGTGGAGGTTTGCCCAGGGGAAGCCATCACTATGGAAGAGTGGCGCAGCATCACCAATTGGGAGCGTTGTACCCATTGCGGGGACTGCGTAGACGTCTGCTACACCGGGGCGCGGGAGCTTGCCGGACGGGAGATGACGGTGGGGGAGGTGCTTGAAATCGTGGAACGGGATCGCCCTTTCTACGAAGAATCCGGGGGAGGGGTAACATTTTCCGGAGGGGAGCCTTTATCCCAACCCGACTTCCTTGAAGAAGCCCTCGAAGCTTGCCAAAAAGTAGGTTTGCACACCGCCCTCGATACCAGCGGTCACGCGCTCTGGGAAGTGGTGGATCGCATTTGCCCTTACGTTGACCTTTTCCTTTACGATGTCAAATTCATAGATGACGCCTTGCATAAAAAATGCACCGGCGTTTCTAATGAATTGCTCTTGGATAATTTGCGGCGGCTAGCCGAGTTAGGACATTCCATTGTCGTTCGCGTTCCCATTATCCCTGGAGTTAACGATGCCCCGGCAGATGTTCAAGCCTTGGGGAGATACGTCACGAATTTGCCAGGAGTTACCCGGATAGATGTATTACCATATCACGAGATAGCAACTGAGAAATATCGCCGGCTGGGAAGGGAGTATGCGTTACAAAACCAACTAACCCCAAGCGATAATGTGATGCAAAACATTGCCTGCATGTTGCGTGAATTTGGATTAGAAGTTCGCGTTGGAGGATAGAGTTCGCCACCCGCACCGCTACGGGCACTCGCGTGCCCTACTACGAACTCATGCAAATGTAGGAGATTGACCCCATGAAAATGACCAACCGAGTAACAAAACTAAGAGACCAGAGCCGTAACGCCATACCGACCCTGAGTTCGGAGCGGGCGGAATTGCTGACCGAGTTCTACCGCGAGAATCAATCGTCCAGGAACGCGGTTCCTTCAAGGAACCGCGTTCCTGGAACGTCCGCTCCCATGCGCCGGGCCTTGGCTTTCCAATATCTGATGGAACACAAGACCATCGTTATTAATGAAGGTGAGCTTATTGTGGGAGAGAAAGGCCCCGCGCCCAAGGCAGCCCCCACCTACCCTGAGCTTTGCACGCACACCTTGGACGATTTGGACATCCTCGACGGACGCGAAAAAGTTCCCTTTAAAGTCTCAGAAGATGTACGCCAAATCTACGCCGAAACAATAATCCCCTTTTGGCAGGGAAAAACCATGCGCGAGGCTATCTTCGAACAGATGACGCCAGCGTGGAAAGACGCCTACGCCGCCGGAGTCTTCACCGAATTCATGGAACAGCGCTCCCCCGGCCACACCGTGCTGGACGACAAAATTTACCACAAGGGAATGCTGGATTTCAAGGCCGATATTCAACGCTCCCTGGACGCTCTGGACGACCTCAACGACCCCGAATCCCTCGCCAAGCAGGAGGAGCTAAAGGCCATGGCCATCACCGCTGACGCCCTCATCCGCTTTGCAGAACGCCACGCCGAACACGTTCAGGCTCTGCTTCAGGCCGGCGCAACTGATCAACGCCGCCCCGAGCTGGAGAGAATCGTCCAGGTTTGCGCACACGTCCCGGCCCATCCCCCACGCGACTATTGGGAAGCCCTTCAATATTACTGGTTTATCCACCTGGGCGTCACCACCGAACTCAATCCCTGGGACGCTTTTTGTCCCGGCCATCTCGACCAACATCTGCTGCCTTTTTACGAAGGTGGTTTGGCGGATGGAACACTGACGCCAGAACGCGCCGAGGAGCTGCTGCAATGCCTGTGGGTCAAGTTCGATAATCAGCCCGCGCCGCCCAAAGTGGGGGTCACCGCGCAGGAGAGCAGCACCTACACCGATTTTGTGCAAATCAATATTGGGGGAGTGAAAGCCGATGGCACCGACGCCGTCAACCCCCTCTCGTACATGATGCTGGACGTGATCGAAACCATGCACCAGGTGCAGCCCAATCCCTCGGTGCAGCTTAGTGAGAAAACCCCTGAACCTTTTGCCAAACGGGTGGCGGAGGTGATTCGCGGGGGGATGGGCAAGCCCGACATTTTCAACAGCGAGTTGGTCGTGGCGGAGATGCTGCGGGTGGGGAAATCCGTGGTGGATGCGCGGCAGGGGGGCACGAGCGGCTGCGTGGAGACGGGAGCATTCGGCAAGGAGAGCTACATCCTGACGGGGTATTTCAACATGCCCAAAGTACTAGAAATCACCCTCCACGACGGCACCGATCCCCGCACGGGTAAGCAGATCGGCCCGCAGACGGGAGACCCACGCAAGTTTGAGAGTTTCGAGGAGCTTTTCGCGGCTTACGAACAGCAGCTAAATTATTTCATCGACCTCAAAATTCACGGCAACAGCATCATCGAGCGTCTCTACGCCGAGTATCTCCCTGTGCCTTTTCTATCCCTGCTGATTGATGATTGCGTTGCCAAGGGGATGGATTACCACGCCGGCGGCGCACGCTACGATTCGAGCTACATCCAGGGTGTGGGGCTGGGGACAATGGCGGACGCGTTG
Organism: Chloroflexota bacterium; assembly: GCA_030666985.1. Classification (GTDB taxonomy): domain Bacteria; phylum Chloroflexota; class Anaerolineae; order Anaerolineales; family UBA11858; genus B10-G9. The sequence continues at coordinate 15,507 of DAOUWT010000010.1, read as the reverse complement.
ACTGCCCTCAAGGTACACATCTTTCAGGAGGGGACGCTCTCCATGGGGGAGGTTTTAACGGCCCTGGGGGATGATTTTGCAAACCAGGAGCGTTTGCGCCACCTTTTGCTAAGCCGCACTCCCAAATACGGCAACGACAATGATGCGGCAGATGAGGTCATGGTGAAGGTTTTCGAGGCTTACTTTGACGCCATAGACGGGCGGCCCAACACCCGTGGGGGAGCGTACCGCGTCAACCTTTTGCCCACCACGTGCCACATCTACTTTGGCTTGGTGATCGGAGCCACCCCCGACGGCCGCCGGGCGTGGACTCCGCTTTCGGAGGGTATCTCCCCCGTGCAGGGCGCAGACCGCCACGGCCCCACCGCTGTCCTGCGTTCGGTTGCCAAAATGGATCAGGTTCGCACAGGGGGCACTTTGCTTAACCAAAAGTTCACGCCCCAGGTGCTTGAAGGCGAGGCCAGCTTGGATAAGTTCGTGAAGTTGATCCGCGCTTATTTCCGCCTGGGAGGGCACCACATTCAGTTCAACGTGGTAGATTCTGCCACCCTCCGCGCAGCGCAGGCCAACCCGGAGCAATACCGCGACCTGATAGTGCGCGTGGCGGGGTATAGCGATTATTTTTGCGATCTCAGCGAAGCGCTGCAGGAGGAGATCATCTCTCGGACGGGGCATGAGATGTGAAACGTGAAGACGTGAAGACGTGAAACACGAGGAAATGCTTTGCGATGAAGCGTGAGAAGTGAAAGTATCCAATCTCCAATATCTAATATCTAATATCCAATATCCCCAAACATAGGTTATAATACACGGAACTGGGGGAGACGATGTTGTTTATCAAGATAGTTGTGGCCGGTTGTTTTTTAGCTCATTTTCAAAGGAGGACGGCTGTGTTCGAAACAAAGGCTTTGTACCAAAACGATCCAAAATGGAAAGATGTGAAACTGGGATTTCACGATAAAGAGACCATTGGCACGTGGGGATGTTTGATGACATCTATGACCATGGTTGCCAATGGTTTTGGTTTTGATGAGACCCCTCAGTCGATCAATACAAAAATGAAGAACTCGGGAGGGTTTCAAGGCGCGCTGGTGATTCCGGCTGCATTGCCCAATGTATGCCCTGGACTTGTCTTCAAGGGGTACCAACCGTGAGAGAACAACCCTGCTCCCTTAGGGCAAATTGACGCTGCTCTTGCCGCGGGAATGCCGGTGATAGCCCAGGTGGATTGGTCTCCCAAAGCGGGGGTGCAGACGCACTGGATTGTTATTTATGGCAAGGAAAATGGGCGATACCTGATGAAAGACCCTTATCGCTATGGCGGCGATAGCCCAGAGAAAAAACTATATTTAACAGACCGCTACGATCACCAGGGCAAGAAGCCGGCTCAGGCCATTACAGGGGTAGTGTGGTACGAAGGGCGAGCGCAAGGCGGAGGCAGAGGCGGAGCTGCTGTAGAAAAGCTTAAAAAAGTAGAAGTGCCAGCTAATACCTTCACAGCTTTTGTTTTAGAAGATGGGCTTGCCATGCGTAATGCTCCCTCAGTTGCGGGCAGTTTGTTGAAACGTTTGCCATTGTCCGTTGAATTAACTTCACTTGAGCCTGACGCTGAAGGGAAAGTTGGCACTCAAGATGAGTGGCTGCATGTGCAAGAGCCAGAAGGAGACCAGGGTTATGTGGCGGCTTGGTATTTAGTTTCGAGCAAGAAAGATATTGTTGCTAAGGCAGCAGAAAAAGTCTCTGTACCCTCTGATACTTTCACTGTTTATGGTACTGCAGAAGGGTTGGCTTTTCGTTCCCAGCCCACAATTGCGGGCACTTTGCTGAAACGCTTGCCGCTATACGCTGAGTTTTCTTCGCTTGAACCCAGTTCTACGGGAAGAGACAAAGTTGGTGATCACAGCCAATGGCTGCACGTTCAAGACCCAGATGGAGTCCAGGGTTATGTAGCGGCCTGGTATCTGACTCTTAGCAAAGAAGAAGAAGAAGCCAAAGCCGCCGAGACTAAGATGGGAGACAGAAGCTTCATTGTCCGCCCGACAACTTCTGGATTGGCATTCCGGACAGAGATGGTAGTTGCAGCAAATACGCTGATAAAGCGCTTGCCCGCAGGAGCATCTTTGATTGTCATAGAGCCACTCGAGCAAGCCAAGAAAAAGATTGGGGTGCAAGGACAGTGGCTGAAGGTCAAGGAAGCCTCTGGGCAAGAAGGATATGTTGCGGCCTGGTACGTGACCCCAGGGAAAGAGCCAGCCCTAGGGGTACGGGTAGAAGAGAAAAGCGCCAAAGCCACCCCCGACGATGACTTGGTGGTGCGTACGACAGTAGATGCTCTGGCCCTGCGCAGGTCTCCGCAGGTGGCCGCAGGTACTCTAATCAAACGTTTGCCCCAAGCGGCAGAGTTGATGGTACTAGAAGAAGATGCTGAAGACCAAATTGGTGTTTCGGGAGAGTGGTTGCGGGTACGTGACCTTGAGGGTGATATTGGTTACGTGGCCGCTTGGTACGTAGTCCGGCGGTGAGGGCTGGGTGATGCGTGATGAGTGAAACGTGATGCGTGAAACGTGAGGTCACTCCTCACTCCTCACGTTTCACGGTATTACGAGATTAAAAAGGAAAATAATTGCTGAATATACCTGAACGCTCTGTAACTGACGAAGAGATAGCGGCGCATGTACACATTGAAAAACCATGTCCGGATATTGTAATCGGTGCAGGTCCCTGTAGAAGCGGAACTACTTTTTATGTACAAGTATTTGCCCAATCGGGTTTTCAAGTATGGCGTCAGCCGCTCAAATCAATCTTGAGAGGACGAAGGCATGGGAATGCTCCCCATCTCAAGATCGCTGATGCCGGATTTGTTTTTGTCAAAGAGACCCTTGGGCCTACTAATAATGGAGTTCTATTTAACCCAGTCAGAGCATTAGTAAAGGCGGGCGTGCCGGTAGGTAAACTTCATTTTCTGGTCATCACTCGCGATCCGTATGCTACAGTTACATCATGGATTGAGCAGTTTTCCCATCTTGAGACACGGGATAATTTGGTTAGTACATGTTTAGTAAGTTATGAATCTATGCAAAACATTCGGCAATATGCCGCATCGGCTGGAGTTCGTACCACTACCCTCGTTTATGATACGTGGCGCGATAATGACCCCGCAATAATTATAGAAAAATTATTCGAGCGTATAGGGTATCCGCCTTCGCCAGCTGCTTTTTCAGGCTGGGAGCCTTTGACAAGGATGGAAGCTGAAGGAAAGAATATTTACTCGATACCTCAACCGGCTATTTATGACCGTAACCTGATAAGTTATTATGAGAAGATAAATGCATCTACTGGAATCACTTATTATCCTAAACCTGTTGACATTATCCGGGAAAATCTTTCTCAAGCTCATATTGAGCAGATAGCTCAAAGTCAAGCTCTTAAAATTTATAGAGAATTAATCCGAGTTACGGAAGCAGATTTGGGCATTAGAATTGAAGCGGTGACTGAGCAGCCTATTTATTCCAATTAGGGAGTGCAAAAAATCATTGTTTCACTCCTCTCCGACCCCCGGCCCCCAATTCTGGGGGAGACCTCCCCCCAGGGTTGGGGGGGATTGAGGGGAGCGCAAACGGCTGGGGACGGGATAAAGCCACGCCACCCTCGCTTCGCATCCCCCAAGGTTTGTCCTCGCTTATGCGTGGCGCCACGCTTGGGGGTTGGTCTCACGCCCCCGCGTGGCGCCTTCTCCCAAACGTCCACGAGGCCTGAATAATCACCTTGCATATCTCTTAGCAAATAGCTTTTAAGTACACACGAAAGGAGATTAGTATGTCCGTCCAAAACACTCCGAAAACATTTTGGCAAAAACTCAAATTTCGCAATTGGCGAATTTTTATAAAGTTCACGGTTGTTCTTTTAGTACTATCTGTTGTGCCCTTGTTGGCGGTTACTTTTATGGGCGGCAGAGAAGCGACTGTTGCCCTCACCGACCAGGAAGAAATCAATATCTCACGTCTTTCCAATAGCACTGCAAAACGGATAGAGCAGTTGTTAAGTGATAACCACAATGTTATTAGTATGCTTGCTAATGACCAAGATGTCATAACTTATATCTCTCAGGATAAGGTTGATGCGGTCAAGATTGATGCCCAAGTGAATATAGACCACACGATTTTCAATGCTCGCGATTCTCACGATACCATTGAGTTGGTCAGCGTGTTCGATTCTGAAGGCTGGGCCATAGCTCACACAAAAGACTATATCGTAGGCTCACAATGGGATTTCCGAGAATATTTTCAACAAGCTATTCAGGGCAATAAATACCTCTCAGGGATTCTTATAGGCACAAAAGATGACACTCCTGGTGTTTTTGGTTCTGCGCCTGTTTATAACGAAGATGGCAGCGAGATTATTGGCGCTCTTTCTACTAAGATCAAGGGAACATATATAACAGATATTTTGGCTAGTACCTTAGAGTCTGATGCGGGAACATTTTCTGATAATATGCTCTCAGAGGGCGAAGTTTATTTGATCAATGAATATGGGATTATCATGTCTCATTCTGACCCAGACTCTGATTGGCTCTATCACAGTTTCGGAACGGTTTCCGAGGAGGATGTCGAGACCATCCTTGAGGTGAAGATGTTGGGTGGGGATTGCCCAGCTAGTGATCCCGATTGCGAGTCTACTGATAAAATTGCTCGTGAGCCTCAGTCTATACTGGCATTGCAAGCTCTAGGTGATATGCTGATAGCTGAAATGCCCACTGGAGGGTCAGGGCATCTTCATTATTGCCGCCCCGCCAATTTAAACAGCATTCCGCCAACGAATACTTCTAAGTGTTCGGGTGAGTGGCATAGTATTGGTTACGCAACAGTGGTCAATCCTGTTTCGGACACTGGTGATGGCATTTTAATGGTCGTTGTTGATATTCCAGAGGAAGTTTTCCTTGGTGAGATCAACTCTTTTGTTCGACAAGCTGCACTTGCTACCGTTGCCTTGAGCATTTTTGTAATTGTAGTAGCCCTTGTCGTTGCTCGCACACTAGCTAAACCTATCGGTCATCTTTCCCAGACGGCCCAAAATGTTGAAAATGATGAACCTTTCGAACTTGCTGATGTTGCTGGAATTATGGAGCTTGGTGATGAAGTTGGTAATCTGGCTCGCGTGTTCAGCAGCATGGTTTTAGCGCTCCGGGCGCGGATGGCAGAACTGCGCACAATTTATGAAATTGGTCATAAGATTAGCAATAATGTGGATTTGGCTGATACGCTCAGCGAAGTCGTTGCTTCACTTGGAGACGTGGTCGATTTTGATGCGGCTGAAATTTGTCTTTATAATCATAAAGATGAAGCCCTTGAACTTTACGTGACTAATACAGAGATAATGAGCGATGACGAAACTGTGGAAAAAGTCACCTATAACTCCAAGAAAGATTATTTCCCGCGCTTATTCGAAGACCGGCAAGGAGTAATCGTGGACGATATCGAGGCTTATGCAGAGTATAAGTTAACCGCTGATCGGTCTTGGGATGCGTTTGGGCCTAAATCATATTTGGGTGTTTCCCTAGGGAATCGAGGACGGGTCGTCGGCACCATCGAGATGATCAGCAACCAGGTGAACGGGTTCAGCGAAGATAATAAACGCATCCTTGAAAGCATCTCTGTTCAAGCGGCCGTTGCCATCAGCAATGCCCAAGAGGTCAGAGATAGAGAGCGCAGGCTTATAAATATGGAGATCGCGATAGATTCCTCGCGAGTGGAGGAAGAAGTCGAAGCGGTTACCAATAGAGAATTTTTCCAGTCTTTGAAAGCAAAGAGCAAAAATCGTTCTCAGAATAAATAAAGGCTCTTTGATGAATGGTGGGGTAGGGGATACAGCACAAGACCTGTCAGGTTTCCAAAGACCTTTTTGAGATGGTAAACAAGTGCGATACAGGCATGAATTTATCCAAAAATCATCGTCTAAAACCTGACAGGTCTGGGTGACCACACAAAAGGTCAAAGAGCCCAAATAAACACTTTGCTGCTTGAGTAAAATAACAGGAGAAGACAAAATGACAGAATTGATTATGCTACACTCTTTTCGAGGAGGCACCGGGAAAACTAACATATCCGCGAACGTGGGGGCACTTCTGGCAATGAGCGGCTTGCGAATTGGGCTTATCGACACGGATATTCAATCCCCGGGCATCCATGTTCTCTTTAACCTAGATGAAAGTAGCGTAGATAAAACCTTGACCAGTTATTTGTGGGGAGAGAGCGGGATAGAAGAAGCTGTTATCGATGTGACAGAATCCCTGGGTGATAAGGCGGGTGGAAAACTTTTCTTGATTCCTTCGAGTATCAAAGCTAGCGATATCGCCCGGATTTTGCGCAATGGTTACAGTGTTACTCTACTCGATGAAGCTTATCAGCGAGTCCAGGATGCTCTTGAGCTTGACGCCTTGATAATCGATACTCATCCGGGGCTGAATGACGAGATATTATTGTCAATGGCTTTGTCCAATACGCTAGGAATCATCTTGCGCCCCGATCAGCAAGACTATCAGGGTACTAGCATTTCCATGAAACTCGCTCAGAATCTGGAAGTGTCCGATATCGTTATGATTGTCAATAAATCCCCCCAGCTGTTTAATGAGGAGATGGTCAAGTCCAAGGTGGAGGAAGCTTACAGTGGTGAAGTGGCAGCAGTGGTGCCACATTCTGATGAGATGATGGCATTATCTAGCGCAAAGCTCTTTGTCGTAGAGTACCCTGATGACCCGTTGACGGGCATCTTCAAGAAAATAGCCCTGCGTCTAATGACATGAGTTCAATGTTATCGAACTTACGCGCTTACCTGCATAGATTAACTAGGAGACCAGATATGCTTTTGACCCAGGAAAAAGTTGACTTTTTGAAGACAATATCTTTTTTTGACAGATTGCATGAGCGTCAATTACAAAAATTGGCTGATATTTGTGTTGAAAACGCTTATGGGAAGGGTGAAGTAATTTTCCAACAAGGCGATGTGGGTGGCATTTTGTATATTGTAGTGGAAGGTCAAGTCTTGTTGGAACGCGAACTTGATAGGCAGGAAGATACAATATCCATGAGTGTAGTTAATCCTCAAACTAGTTTTGGGGAGATTTCCTTGTTTTACGATGCTCCCCGGTCTGTAACCGCTACGGCGATGAAAAACTCAAAGTTATTGAGCATGGATAATGATGACTTTAAGGAGTTTATTCGTCAATATCCTGATATGTTGATGGAAATCAATCAGGTACTCAGTCAACGTCTTGTTGAGGCCCATGACAAAATCTCGGAAATTGCCCGGCCTCACAAACCGCGTGAATTACGCAAGCTGTATGAAAAACTTGATTTTTAATGACCAATGGTGCTAACTTTTACCAGGCGAATCGAATTCGCTGCTGGCCTGCAAAATCCGCCTTCGCGGATTAGGCCGCTTCGCTTACTGAGCGACGCAGGCCTGTGCTGAGCGAAGGCGAAGTATCGGTTTCGTAGGTCAGAATCGATTTCCAATCGATTTGTTACCCACATAGAGCGTTTCGAAAACCGGAGGAAAAACATGACTGAAGATTCTCGATCACAGAATAGAATTTTAGAAACCGCTTGGCACCGCTACGCCCAATTGGATGCCAATGCTATTGCTGCGCAAAAAAGGTACATGCGTTTGAAGCGTACAATGGCAATCTCGACCGTCTTGGCGGTCTTATTTGCTATATTGGTAGATAATTATAGTCCTGATGTGCCTAGTTGGGGTCAAATAATCCTCAGGGTGTTGTTGATCCTTACGCCGATTACTACTTCAATTATTGCTGCATTTACCAATAAATTTCAACAAGGCCAGCACTACCTGGCATTTCGTGCTGCCGCCGAAGAAATTCTTAAAATGATTTACATCTACCGCACTGCTTTGAAAACTTCGCTGAAGCGTGACAAATGGCTCGGTGACCAACTAGCTGCTATTCAGCGTAAGTTGTTTCGTGCCGTGGGAGGGGAATTGATTCTCAAACAATATCGGGGTGATTTGCCTCCCTATTATGATGCATCAAGAGATTATAGCGATCCAGGTTATAGTGACCTTAGTGGGGATGAGTATTTAACTTATCGCCTGGAAGATCAACTTGCTTGGCACATTAAGAAAATTTTGAAGGTGCAACAAGATCGCAAGCGACTCCAGTGGCTTATACTGGCGTTTGCCGGGGGAGGTTCTTTCTTGGCGGCATGGGGAGGGCCTTGGGTGGTGTGGGTCGCACTCACCTCTGCAATTGTCTCTTCCATGGCGGGGTGGGAAGAGTTGCGCGGGCTAGATATGAAAGTTGGCAACTACAGCCATGTAGTGCTGGATCTGAACATTGTCCGCGATCAGTGGCTGATGTTGAATGAAGGTGCGCGAACCCCCGTTGCTGCTGGTAAGATGGTGCTAGAAACTGAGAAAGTGTTGTGGAATCAAAATATGGAGTTTACCAACGCTATGCGGAAAGCCCTGGCTGACGCCGAGGGAGATGAAGACCAGCTTATTCAGCATGTGATCGAAGAGGCTCGTGAGGCAACGGCGCAAATTAAGGAAACCTTGTACACAGAAGTGGAAGAATTGATTGACGATGGAATCGGCGAGGCTGTGGCGCGTGTTGAAACAAGCATTGAAGCTTCGGTTGATACTATCCACGAAATGTATACCGATATGCGGGCTGTAGATGAAGAAGAACTTGCCCTTGTCGAGAGCGCAGAAGAAGAAGTTTTAGCAGAAGACTTCGTTGACGAAGATTTTGGCGATGATGCCATAGAAGAAGACTTCGTTGATGAGGATTTTAGCGATACACCCGTTGAAGATGATTTCGTCGATGAAGTTTGGGTGGATGATTAGAGGAGAGTAAAATGAGTAAATTTGGTGACATAATAAAAGACCTGTTATCTTCTACGGACAAGGAAGACGTAACTCATTCTAAAGAAAACGAACGAGAAGCCATCGAAACAATTGTCAAAGAGGTTATGGCCGGTAACTTGAAAGAAGCTGAAAAAATTGAGGTAATGAATCAACCCGAAGATGGCAGCGCGGGGCAACGGAAATCGGGAGCTAGAGAAGCCAGACCTCACGCCTTTGTGGTTATGCCCTTTGGACAAAAAGAAGGCTTTGAAGGGCAGATGATTGACTTTAATGCCATCTATCAGAACCTGATTAAACCTTCACTTGAAGAGGCCGGTTTCGAACCTTTCCGTGCCGATGAAGAGACCGTCAGCGGCGACATCCTTACCGACATGTTCCAGGAGTTATTGCTGGCTGATCTGGTTATTTGCGATATGAGTATCGACAACGCCAACGTATTTTACGAAGTGGGAGTTCGGCACGCCATGCGCAAGCGCGGAGTTGTGCACATCCAAGCGGGGCGGGCCTATATGCCTTTTGATGTCTTCAACGTCAGAACCATTCCCTACCACACCGGCGATGACGGCAAACCTGATCCGGAGCATCTTGAGAAAGACATCCAAAACATTTCCCGTGTTTGTCGTGATACCTGGGCCTCTGACCAAGAAGCCGTGCATAGCCCAATTTTCAACTTATTAACAGGGTTAACAGAACCAGACCGTCAAGCCTTGCGCACGCCATTGGCAACTGGTTTCTGGCGGGAGTACAACGAGTGGAAAGAGCATGTGACCATAGCGCAGCGTCAGAAACGCATCGGTGATGTCATGCTCCTCACCGAAGAAATCTCTAACCCCCTCATCAAAGAAGAAGCTATCGGAGAAGCCGGGCGGGCCTTGCGCGGCATGGGGCGTCATGCCCTGGCCTTGCAGCAATACCGCCAGGGGCTAGAGCTTAACTCTGAGAACATGGAATTCCGCCGCCAAGAGGCTTTCCACCTCAATCGCCTCGGGAAGGTAGACGAGGCCATTGTCAAGCTAGAGAATCTGCTTCAGGATGATCCGAGCGATACCGAAGCCATAGCCTACCTGGGGCGCATCTACAAAGATATGTGGACTGAGTCTTGGGAGAAGATCGAAGATGAAGATAGACGCCTTCAGGAAGCATTCGACGCTTCCCATTGGCTTGCCAAATCTATCCAGACTTATCTCAAAGGTTTCTACTATGACCTCAACGAATATTATCCCGGCATTAATGCCCTCACTCTCGCCATTATTCTCGACCATTTGGCTGAACGATACGATGAAGGAGATGATCCTGAAATTCAGGAGATTAGGGATATTTTGCCCAACCTAAAGGGCACACTGGAGTTTTCTTTGGAAAACTTGGCTCAAGATGAAGCCAGCGATTACTGGATTTTAGTGTCCTTGGCTGAGTTGAAGGTCATGGTCGCGGATGATCCCAGAGAAGCCAAACGCGCTTATAAGAAAGCCCTTACCGCAACGCGGAAGAATATTTTCTATTTGCAATCCTCTATTGAGCAGTTGAACACTCTCGATTTATTGGCGATGCGCCCAGAATATGTGGATGCCGGGGTTCAAGTTCTCAAGGATGAAATCCGTCGTATTCGAAAAGAAGAACCTGAAGAAAGTGCAGAAACAAAAGATAAAGAAACTGAATCAGGGCGAGTTTACCTCTTCTCTGGTCACAAGATTGACAGAAAAACACAAAGCGAAAAACGCTTCCTGCCGGAGATGGAAAAAGAAGCCCGCAAGCGCATTGACGAGACCTTAGCGAAATACGAAGCTGGCGGAAATGACCTCGCCGTCACGGCTGGCGCGGCTTGCGGGGGTGATATTATCTTTATTGAGGCTTGCCTGGAGCGCGGCATGAATGTTGAAGTGCATTTGCCTTTCAGTGAACCGCAGTATATCAAAGGAAATATCAGCTTTGCGGGCGACCAGTGGGTGGAACGTTTTTACACTCTGCGCAATAACGATAAGGTTAATATCAGCTTCCAATTTGACCACGTAGGCAATCCCAGGGAAGGTGATGATCCCTACCGGCGCAATAACCGCTGGGCGCTGTATTCATCCTTGTTAGAGGGCATTGACCGTGTTCGTCTGATTGCTTTGTGGGATGGCAAGGCTGCGATGGCAGACCGCGATGGCGCTCTAGTTGGTCACATGGTGGAGGAAATGCGGCGGCTGGGTGGTTACGTGGAGCATCTCAACACCACCAAATTCGATTACTGGCAGGCGGAGGGGAAAGTTGGGGCGGCACTGGATAAGCTGGCGGGTTTGTAAACGGCGCGACCTCTGAGGTCTGCCGCGTTTTGAAACATGAACAGGTCACTTGGGGGAGTGGCCTGTTTGTTTTGGTTTGGGGGATGGGGGATGCGCTTGCGCTCCCCCTGCGGCGGCCTGCTCTCTCTGGGGCGGTTTGCTCCCCCTGGGGCTGGCGGCTTCCCCTGGGGCGGCCCGCTCACCCTGGGGCGGTTTGCTCCCCCCCCGGCGGCCCCCGCTCCCCGGCGGCTCCCTCTCCCCCCCGGGGCGGCCTGCTTCCCTGGTGGCCGCACGCTCCCCGGTGTTCCCCCACTCCCCCCTGGGGCGGACTGCTCCCCCTCTCCCCATCCCCCCATCTCCCCTTCTCCCCCGCCTCTCACTCAACAGGTTCTAAACCGCTCTCGAAATTTTCTTTTGGCCTGGGCCAGATTTCCCCTTTGTCTCCCCGGGCCAAGTAGAAATCTCCCGCCCGCACGGTGAGTGGGCCTTCCTGGGAGTGGATGATTATTTCTTGATCCGGATCATGCGTGATTTGTGTCAGCGGGGCTAGCTCCACGGTGGCTTTTTTTCTATAAATCCCCGCTTCTATCTCTTGGTAGGTCGTTTCGAAGATGTCCTTGGTCACAACCCATTGCTCATCGGGTTCATCGTATTCACTGACCAAGTAATCACCGCGCTTCCCTGTCAGCACACCGCCCCAGGAGGTTTCAACTTCCACTGTTTGGGGTTGGTCAGAACCTGGGAGGAATTGCTTTGCCCGTCGCTTGGCAGTATAGCGGTAAAGTCGGAAATCCAATTGCTGGATGAGAGGATCATCTGCGCTGAGTTCTAACATAATCTTTTTGCTCTTTATCTTCGTAATTATTCACCCCCCTCCCGCAAACGTTCAAGGACATGTCATTCTGAGGGCGGTTTTTGCCCGAAGAATCTCCCCGTCCAGAGTGGGAGACTCTTCGCTTACACAAAACGTTCGCTCAGAGTGACATATCTCGTATTTTTTGCCAGAGGGGAGTGAACGGTTACTTATCTTCAGTCCATGAGAGCCTGTAATGTGACATTGCTGGATAGCAGCCGCTTGCCAACGAAGGTGACCATGAATTTATGGAACGCTGTGGCCAAGTTTGGGTCTTCATCTTCCATTTTACTTAAGGCTTCCCGCGAGAGAAAATACGCAATGGTGGGCATGTCGGCAATGACAGTGGCGGACGCGGGATTGTTCATGTATACTCCCAATTCGCCCACAATTGTACCTGATCCCATGGTACGCAGGCGAACAGTTTCTCCGCTTTCTAGCTTTATTTGTACTGTGACTTGTCCTCGCTCGATGAAGTAAATTCCATAAGGCGGGTCTCCTTTGCTAATGAAAGGTGTGTTTTCTTCTATGAGCTGCTCATCGAGATAATCTAGTAGACGGTCGATTTTGATTGATTCTGGGAATTTTTCACTCAAATAGGCTTTTATGGACGGGAGACTGGTCGAGGTGATATTTTCAATGGACAGCAGTTGATTCTCACACCATTCTACAGCGTGGTCAATATCGCTGAATTGGTGAGCGGCATTCTCTTTTGGATCGAGAATTTCTCCTGCTATTAATTGGTTTTCTATAGTTGCTGAAAGGTCACAGAAAACGGTTGTGAAGTTGTGTGATTTGGCTAAGTGATGTATGCGTGTGAAACTGTCTAAGGCGGATGAGTCTATCCCGTGTACTAACTTAAAATCAAGGACAAGAAATTCTAAAGAGGGGAGTCCAGCATTACTCACGCGCTGTTGTACGTGTTGAAACAGGCTATACGCCGTGCCAAAGAAAATAAAGCCCTGTAATTTGAGTATGTGTATCGTTTCTCCCTTTGATTGCAGATATTCCTGATAATGAGAATAGCGTTCTACATTGCTCTGATAGGTTGCTCTGGAAAGGGTTTTGCGAATCACGTTGATTTGGCTGTAATTTATGACAAATAGAACAACCGCTGCTAATATGCCAACGAGAACCCCTTCCAATAATCCAATTATAGCGATCACGCCGTGTATCAGGAATAAAATAAAGTATTCAGTTTTAGGAAGTAAGGCATAAGACTCGAGCACCCAGCGTACGAGAAACGAAAGGCCCAGGTAAATCAATAATCCGCCGACCAATGCTTTGGGAAGTATCGAGAGTATGGCATTGCCATAGAAGAACCCAACCCCAAAGAAAGCGGCTGTGAAAAGACCTGTGAAGCGGTTGTGTACTCCCATCCTATAGGGCAGCGTAGAAAGACTCGCGTTTTGGCAGCCAATAACTCCTCCGCCGAGACTTGCCAGTATGTTCGCGATTCCGGCGGTTCCTAATTCTCGATTGAGATTGGCGTCTTGCTTCGCTGCTAACTCGAGACCGCTATTGGCAAAAATTAGACTGAGCAACGAGATGGGGATGAGGGTAAAAATTGTCGGAGTCTGGTGGTATATGGTTTCCCAGTTTATGCTTTGGATTATGTTTTGCAGGTTGTCTGTGTTTCGGAGCGCGGTGAACAAGAAAGGAAGCTGGGGATTGCTATCTGGGAAGGGGCCTAAGAGCCAACCACCTTGGGCCATTTCAAGTTGGCTTGTACCTGTTGCCCACCCGGCCAGATGAAAAATGACCAAACCGCTCAAGAAGGTAATGATTATTACCGCTCCGTGTTTGAATCGCCTTTGCAGAACAAGCAGAACGAGTGCGAAAATGACGCCTGGCAGCCAATGGATGAGGTTGGGAGGTTCTATCCACTGGGAGAGGCTATCCATTTGGAGCGGCAAGTCCAGTGTGATCTCTAACCCCCCGTGAATCAGCAGCCAACCTATCCCTGCTAAAAATCCCCCAAAAATCGGATAGGGCATGAAGCGGATAAAACTTCCCGCTTTGAAGAGGCCAAAGAGCAGAAAAATCACGCCCACGCTCAAGGTGCTGATTCCGAAGGCAACCGTTATGGTCAGAAATACTTCATCTGGCGTGGCCGAAGCAGGCATATCAGCCGCAATTCCTGCCGCGATCATGGCCAGAATCGGGATCGTAGCGGCTTTGGGAGTAGCTATGGCCCCTTTGATTGAACTTGTCAGGGCCAAGATAGCCGTAATCACGAGGCTGCCAAATAACACTAGCCCAACGCCTGCTGCTAGGTGCTCTGAGAGGTCGCCGGAGAAAAGCGTAGCTCCATACGAAAAAGCGTTGCTGACAGCGATGATGCCTGTCAGGGCGCTGGCCATCAATGTTGAGGCAAACTTTTGGAAAAACGAATTGGGTTTTGAGTTTATTTTTTCGGACATAGTCAAGTGCCATGTATGAACCAAGTTGAAAGTGGGTCTGCTCGCATCTATCATACCCTACCTAACAAGTATTCCCAAGGTGTTCTAGAAATTTAGGCAGGGCAATTGCATATGGGAGAATCGTCAATACATTCCCATAGGATAGCGAAGGTTTGTAACCGAGTGGTGAGGCTGGTAACGCACGCCCGTTCGGTTTGGCAGCCCAAATTTACCTCGCTCAAGGGGGAACGGCAGTTCCCCCGGCGTTGGCTTTCTTGAAATCATATTTGCATGTGCAATTGCACTAAATCCCATACCCTTTGACCCTGTACTTTCGCACTGCAAACCACCAGGCGGGTATCACTAATGCCAGTTCCCAAACTCCCATAGCTAGCCCCAAATTTTCTTGCAGGGCAGCGGGGCCAACCCAGAAAGCACTAATGAGGAATACGATCCACCACCCAGCCAGGCTAACCATGCCCAGCCAAATATCGCGCGTGCCCCATGGCGCAGCATAATCGTCGTTTTGCTCTATTTCCATGGTGTCCTCTACAAAATGCTCTATTACACAACGGCGGAAGTCCTTCGGTAGTTAACCAAGGGGACACGATGACCGGCGAAGTGTCTCCTGACCGGGCCGGCGGCCTGACTGAAGGTCTCCGCGGCGGCGGGGATTTGGAAGCGAAAAACAATTTCCTTAATCCTGCCGGAATGAGGAAATTTCGCAGTATAATGAGACTGTACTTCCTGGAAGCCGTTTCAGATGTTTTTGATATCCTACCTGAGAAGTATAAATCAAAATATCTCAAAAGGCAAACAAAGTTTCAAACCTCATTCCCTAATCCCTGTTCCCCTGTTCCTCTGTTCCCCTGTTCCCCTGCTCCCCTGTTCTCCTGTTCTCCTGATCCCCTGTTCCCCTGTTCCCCCCATCCCCTGCTCCCCCGCTCACCCGAGTCCCACATTCCCCGCTCTCCCCGTCTCCACCTCGCCCGAATTCCCGCCTCCCCCTTTATCCACTCTTCCCACCCCCCCCCTCACCTGCCACTCAGCCACCCACTTGTTCTAATTTCTCCACCCGCGTCCACCCCTTGCCGTCCACCCCTCTCCACCC
>DAOUWT010000068.1 GCA_030666985.1 Chloroflexota bacterium | reverse complement strand
TGTCATTGCGAACCCCGGTTTTTGGGGTGTGGCAATCTCCCCGACTACTGTGCATTTTTGTTGCTCAGTGAGACTGCCGCGTCACAAAAAACGTTCCTCGCAGTGACATATTGCTTGTGAAAGTCAAATTGAATAGTGAACCATCACCTAATTTTGATTATCAGCTTGTTTTAGATATTTCAAAAAACGCGCGGCGGAGGGATGCTCGAAGGGTGGGGGATTCTCGTCTTGGTGATGGCGGATGAGCCACGCCGCAAGGGGGGATGACCCAGCCCCGGCGGCCATATCCGCCCCCCAGGCGGGGTGCTGCGCTGCCACCACCAGGGGACGCCGCCACCCGTGGGGGGCACCTCTCCCCAACCCCCTCCCAACCTCCCCCTGAAAGAGTTTCAGCAACACGGGCAGGGGGCGCTCCCACAAGCGGAGGGGGTGGCGACTCTTCCCCACGTCGTGCAACAAAGCTGCCGCCAACAAATCCGGAGCGGTATGCCCTATCCCCCGCAGGGCCTTCATCACCCGAAAACCGTGCGCTTGCTCCGCCCGCCCCATCCCCCTAAAGAGTGTCATTTCGCGGGGGGTCAGCACTTGCATGACTTCATCCCAATTGCTTGGAGAAAGTTTCCCGGTCAGGGTCTGCCAAAACTGCCACACGCGGTAGGCGGCTGGGGGAAGTTTCATCCCAACAAAAGCCTTAACAATAAAGAAAGAGATGGATTTATGATCCAGCTAAAAACGCCAAAAAACATTAGGGCCATCAATAGCATGGGGCCGTAAGGACGAATTTGCTCGAAGGTGTCTTGCCATTGGGGGGGCAGGAAATATGTGACAACTTTTTCGCCGTCCAGCGGGTATATGGGGATGAGGTTGAAAAGCATCAAGGCTAAATTAACAACAATGAAGGTCCACAATAATTCTGCGAGAGAGGGTAAGATGTGCGGGGCAGAGAAGTAAACATCATATAGCGATAAAAGCCCCACGCGAAAGGGGATGGCGGCGATTGCGGCCAGTAGAAAATTGGAGAGGGGGCCGGCCAGGGAAACCCACATGAGGGCTGATTCTGACCTACGGCGCAGGGCGTAGGGGTTGACGGGAACGGGTTTGGCCCAGCCGAATCCGGCTACTATTAGCAGGAGTGAGCCAATGGGGTCGAGGTGGGCAAGGGGGTTGAGGGTCAGGCGTCCGTTCAGGCGGGGGGTGTCGTCCCCAAAGTAGTTGGCCGTCCATGCGTGGGCGAACTCGTGCATGGTGAGGGCCGTGAATAGGACGAATAGGCGGGATATAAGGGTTGCGGGGTCGAGATTTAGCATAGTTTAGTTTTGCCTCCAGGGGGGTATTATACCATTTGGAGACGTGATGCGTGTTGCGTGTTGCGTGGGACTACCAGACTAACGACTACCCGACTAACGACTACCCCTCCCCCACAAATCGAACACGTGCGAGAGGGCTACCAAAGCCAGGGAGTGGCGCAAGCTGCCGTTGGCTATTTCTTGGCACAGCTCTTCCAGGCTCATGACCTCGGAGAGGATGTTTTCGCCTTCATCTAGTTGGGGTTCGTGGGTCTTCTTTACATTTTTGGCCAGCCAGAGATGGCATTTGTTGTTCAGGAAGGCCGGGTTAGGATACACGTATTTTAGGTATTCCCACTCTGACGTGGTGTAGCCGGTTTCTTCTTTTAGCTCACGCGCGGCGGCGGCTTGGGAGGACTCGCCTTTTTCGACAAGCCCGGCCGGGATTTCTGTGGTGACCTTTTTATTTCCAAAACGGTATTGGCGCACAACAACGGCTTTCCCTTCTGGCGTGAGGGCGACCACGTTGACCCAATCGGGGGCTTCGAGTCTGATAGCTTTGAGCACGGTCGAGTTGCGGGGGTTCTGGAGCCAGTCAAACCAGACTTGAAATATTTTTAGGTTAGGGCCTGGTTCTGTTTTTATGCGTTTCCAGGGAGGGGGGGAGTTGGGGGGCATAGTTTCCAGTATTCATGTCTTATCACGATATGGGTGACTATCAGGCTAACGGCTACCCGACTAACAACCGAATCCTCTCCCAAGGCTTTAGATTGCTTTCCAAAGCCAGGACTTCCCGCAGCTCGAAAATCTGATCCCGCAAGGCAGCCGCTTTTTCAAATTCGAGGTTCGTGGCGGCGGCTTGCATGTGTTCTTCCAGGTCGGTGATGATGTCTTTAAGCTCCCCCGCCGGGATTCCGGCAGGATCCCCAACGTCGTACTCGGCCCGAGCCTCAGCCACAGCCCGGGCCGAAACGCGCTCGGTAATATCTGTGATGGATTTTATGATGCTGGCCGGTTCGATACCGTGTTCCACGTTGTGGGCAATCTGCTTCGCGCGGCGGCGAGTGGTTTCGTCGAGGGCGGTTTTCATGGCTGGCGTGGTTTTGTCGGCGTACATGATCACCTGACCATTGAGATGCCGGGAGGCGCGTCCGATGGTCTGGATGAGGGCCGTGTCGGAGCGCAGGAAGCCGGCTTTGTCCGCGTCCAGGATGGCGACCAGCGACACCTCCGGGAGATCCAACCCCTCCCTAAGGAGGTTGATGCCCACCACCACGTCGAAGACGCCCAGGCGCAGATCGCGCAAAATCCCCACCCGCTCCAGGGTATCGATCTCCGAGTGCAGATAATGCACCTTGACCCCCGATTCCATTAGATAATCCGAGAGGTCTTCCGCCATGCGCTTCGTGAGCGTTGTTACTAGAATTCGCTCCCCGCGCTCGGTGCGGGCATAAATCTCCCCTATCAAATCGTCCACCTGCCCGGCAATGGGACGCACCTCAACTTCTGGGTCTATCAATCCCGTGGGGCGGATGATCTGCTCGACGACTGTGGGGACGAGGTCTAGTTCGTAAGGGCCAGGTGTGGCGGAGGTGTAAATGGTGTACCCCATCCTGTCTTCGAATTCATCGAAGGTGAGGGGGCGGTTGTCTAGGGCAGATGGGAGGCGGAAACCGTATTCCACCAGGGTAGTTTTTCGAGACCGGTCGCCTTTGTACATCCCCCGGATTTGGGGAACCGTCATGTGCGATTCGTCCAATATCAGGAGGTACTCGCTAGGGAGATAATCCATCAGCGTCCAGGGCGCGGAACCGGTTGGGCGCTGATCCAGATGCCGGGAATAGTTCTCGATCCCGGAGCAATATCCCACCTCGCGGAGCATTTCCAGGTCGTATACGGCACGCTGCTTTATGCGTTGCGCTTCCAGCAATTTTCCACTGGACTCAAAATATCCTACCCGTTCTTCCAACTCCGCCTCGATATCAAGGATGGCTTGCTTCAGCTTTTCGTCTTCGGTGATGAAGTGTTTGGCGGGAAAAATCGTCACCGTGCTGAGAGTGTCCAAAACCTCAGCCGTGACGCGGTGAATGCGGGTGATACGCTCCACCTCGTCGCCAAAAAATGATATGCGGTAAATGAACTTATCTTCATAAGCAGGAGCAATTTCCAGCGTGTCCCCCCGCACCCGGAACGCGCCCGGCAAAAGCTCAATGTCGTTGCGCTGGTACTGTCCCTCGATGAGCTGCCGCAAAAGAGCGTTGCGGCGAGTGATCGCGCCGACCTTCAACTCTACGGCCACCTGACCATAAGCCTCTGGGCTGCCCAGGCCGTAAATGCAGGAAACTGACGCCACAATGATCACATCCTTGCGGGACATAAGGGCCGTGGTAGCCGCCAGCCGTAAGCGCTCGATCTCGTCGTTGATATCGACCTCTTTTTCAATGTAGAGGTCGCGGCGGGGAACGTAGGCTTCGGGTTGGTAATAATCATAATAACTGACAAAATACTCCACGGCGTTATCGGGGAAAAAGCTCCTGAACTCAGCATAGAGTTGGGCCGCCAGAGTTTTGTTGTGTGCCATGACCAGGGCCGGCATCTGGAGGTCTTGGATCACCTTGGCCACGGTGTAAGTTTTCCCGGTTCCGGTTGCGCCCAGGAGCACTTGGTGGCGTTTACCGCTCCGCACGCCTTCTACTAGCTCGCGGATGGCTTGGGGCTGGTCGCCGGTGGGTTGGAATGGGGCTTGGAGGTTGAAGGGCATAATCTTTTTGGGGGAAGCTGGAAGGGGGTCCGAAACGGGAGAGGTAGTGCAGGCAGGGGAACGGAGAAACACAGTGGGAGGTTAAAAACCCAGGGGGGCATGGGGGGCATATGCGTCAACTTAAGCCACCTTGACAATTTTTAGTAAAATACATGAGAATCTTCTCTAAGATTCGTTTTTTACACAAGTGAAACAAGGAGGAATCTCATATCTGTAAAACAATTTTAATCACAAAATGGGCAGAAATAGTGAACCAAATTCCTGATGACCTAGACGCTAGTGCCAAAGAACATGGGGCTTTGCTTCGACACCGTAAGATTAAGTCAGCTTCCGGCTTGCTTCGGATGATTTTTATTTACTCCATTGTACTATCACTCCGTTTGGCAGTAATTTGGGGAGTGGGTTTAGGAATTTGTAACATCAGCCGACAAGATTTACAAAAAAGGGTGCATAACAGTATTCCTTGGCTACGTCATTTGCTGACTGTTCTCTTAAACTCTATGCTTGAAGTACCTATGAAAGGCAAGGGACTAATCAAGCGTATAATTGGTCGAATTTACCTCTCCTCACACCAGAAGGCGACGTCATTCGACCAACTGATATTATTAACCACTTGTTGAAAAACCCTCAATCTTATTTACGTCACCTCCGATCTTCCCGCCGCAGACGCTCTCTCCAACTTACCAATGCCGCTCAACGCTTCGCAAAGCTGTTCTCAGGCCTCATACCTGCTCCTACCTGACCTGCTTCATTCCTTAAGTTGACGCATATGCCCCACCAGCCTCACCCTTGACCCGCTCGCCGTCTTCTCCACATACAACTGCGTCTCGAAGGCATCCTTGAGTTCGTCAATATGCGTGATCACCAAAACCTTCTCGAAATCACCTCGGATGAGGTTTATGGCTTCCAGGAGGCGTTGGCGACCAATGGCGTCTTGGCTGCCAAAGCCCTCGTCAATGACCAGGGTTTGGAGACGCGCCCCGGCCCGCTGCGCCAGGACGTGCGAGAGCGCCAGGCGAATAGCAAAATTGATGCGGAAGGCCTCCCCGCCGGAGTACATCTCATAATCCCGCATCCCGGCCTGGTCTCGGATTTGAATATCCAAGGTCTCTTTAAGATCATCCCGTTTCTTATCCTTGTATTCGCGCTGGGTAAGAAAATGCACCGACATATTCCCCCCGCTCAACTGCTCCAAGACCCGGTTGGCTCGAGCCTCTATTTGGGGGAGGGATTGCTCGATCAACAAAGCGGGGACGCCTTTTTTCCCGAAAGCACGCTCCAATTCTTTCAACTGCCCCACCCGGCCAGCCAGCTCTTCCCGGCGGATTTCTAGCTCACGGCGGCGATCCTTTTGAGCAGCCAGGATGCTCACTTTTTGCTGGGCCGCACCTACCTCGCGCTGGAGGATGTTCTCATACTCTTTCAATGATAAAAGCTCCCTTTGGGCCTCGGCTGCGTCGGGGGCCTTGGCTGCGTCCTCGGCTAGGGTTTGGGCAACGTCACCTTTCTCTGCTTGCTGCTTCTGAGCTTCTTTTTGCCTCTCGTCCAACTCCGTCTCAAGCTCCGTGACCTCGCGCGTGAGGGGCTTGAGGGCCGCTCCCGCTTTTTCCAAGGCCTGCACCTCTTCCCGGATGGACGCACCCTCATTGACCACCGCGCGGAGTTGGTCGTGTTGGGCGGCGTCATAACCAATCTTTTTTAGCTCAAGGTCAATTTCGGCCAGCTTGGCCCGCGCCTGGAGAGCATAGGTCTTCTCTTCAAGGGCCTGCTCAACTTCTACCAAACGCCCGGCTGATTTCTCGTCCCACTCCGCTTTTTGAGTCCTGATCTGCCGCAAACGCTCTTTAACCTTATCCGCCTCCCGGCCCTGCTCCCGGAGGGCGTCTTCCGCCGAACTTAGCTCTACGATCTCCAACTGCAAGCCTTTCACCAATTCATCTGCCTCTGCTAACAAGGCCTGATTAGCGCGGTAGAGGTTGCCCCTCTCGGTGCCTTCCAGGTTGAGGCGTTCTATGAGGGATGCTCTCTCACCAGGGGCAAGCGACTGGCCGCAGAGGGGACAATCGGCCCCTTCCGTGACCTCT
This sequence comes from Chloroflexota bacterium, assembly GCA_030666985.1. Lineage (GTDB taxonomy): Bacteria > Chloroflexota > Anaerolineae > Anaerolineales > UBA11858 > B10-G9. Next base: position 5,123 of record DAOUWT010000068.1, on the reverse strand, counting down.
AATTTCTCGATGCGTTCTTTGAGGTCTTCCATCTCTGCCTTGAGGCGTGGATTCTCGGCCTGGGCCTCTGCCAGTTTTTGGCGTGCTAGCTCCAATTCGGCCTTCTTCTCGTCCCGGTGCGTGAGCGCTTTCTTGGCCTGGGTGATGGCTTCTTGCAGTTGGGCCAGGTTTTCCTCCAGGGGAGGGGTTTCAGCCACCGCCTCCTGAACTTTGGCACACCCTTCCCGCAGGGAGGTCAGCTCCTGCTCCAGGCGGGCACCTTCAGTGGCTATTTCGGTGCGAGGTTCCTCGCGCAGCCTCTCGTGCTCCCTGAATTTTTCGGCGGTCTCGTCCCATTTTACCAACTCGGCCTGCGCTTGTCCCCACTCTTTATGGGCGGCCAGAATCTCCACCTCACGTTCAAGAATTTGGACAAGCTCCAATTCCTCTGCTTCCCGCTTCCTGAGACGGTCTCCCAATTGTTGAATGGCATCTATACTCTTCTCGATTTGCCGGGAGAGAGTCTCAACGTGTTTGTGTCGTTCTTTGAGCGAAGTTTCTATAGCGCGGATATGTTCAAGGTTTGTTTCCTGAGTTTGGCGAACGCTGATGGCCCTCTCCAGGTCGGCCTCTAATTCTTGGAGACGCTTTTTACGCTCCTCCTCTTGGGCGAGTTCTTGGCGGATTTCCGACAAACGCCCGTCGAGCTTATCGATCTCAGATTCCACATCCTTCCTGCGCTTATAACTTCGCTTGCGATAGGTTTCCCATACCTCCAAACCCAAAATCTGGGACAGAATGCGTTTTCGCTCGCTGGGATTTTGCTGGGTGAACTGATCCGCTTCTCCCTGCAAAAAGAAGGCCGCGTTGATAAAGGTCTCATAATCCAAGCGGAGAGTCTCTTCTATCCTGGCATCCGTGGCCCGCAGGGTGCGCTCCGAGAGCGGCTTCCAAACTGGGTTGCTAGCGTCAGCGTGGTCTTGGCGAATGTGGAACTCTACCAATTTGCTATCCCCGCGCGGATTGGAACGGATGACGCGGAAAACGTTCCCCTCGTACTGAAACGTAAAACTAACCTCCGCCGCATCGGACTGGATGTTGATGACCGATTCATCGTGTTTGCGGGCCCGCCCGAACAAGGCCCATGTCATAGCGTCCAGGATAGATGATTTGCCAGCCCCATTTTGCCCGGCAATGCAAGCCAGGTCAAAAGGCCTGAAGTCAATTTCGACGGTGTCTTTATAAGATAAAAAGCCGGTGATGGTGAGGGAGATGGGTATCATGGGGAAAATAGGTATTAGGTATTAGGTATTAGGTATTAGGTATTAGGTATTAGGTGACTAGGTGATGAGGAATTAGTACACGTGTCCCCTAGTCCCTAGTCCCTAGTTCCTGACTCACCGTCCTATACAACTGCTCTGCACGCAGGTCTTCCAGGGAATAATATTTGGCGTCCAAATGCTCAGAAAGCTCTTTAGCGAGGCCTTGGTCAAATTCGGCCGCTTCCATGTTGATCACCACACTGGGGATGTCGTCTTTGGTGATCTTTTCGGCAATTTTATGAGCCTCTTCTTGGGGAGGCAGGTTAGCCAGGGAGACATTTCCCCCGCCGTCGGTGAGGATGATCAGCAGCGGCTGGATGTCCGGGCGGGAGATTAGCTCTTTGGCGATCACCTCATGGGCGAGGGATAACCCAGCCGAGAGGGGCGTCTTCCCCCCCACGGGGATGTCTGCCAGGGCGCGTTGGGCCAGTTGGGTGGAGTTGGTGGGAGGGAGCACCAGCGTGGCGCGATCCTTTTGGAAAACGACCAGCCCGACCCGGTCCCGCCGCTGGTAGGCGTCTGTCAGCAGGGAGAGGATAGCCCCTTTGGTCGCGCTCATCCGCTCCGCAACCGCCATAGACCAAGAAGCATCCACCACGAACAAAATCAGGTTAGACGTATACTTTATACGCACCTTGCGCTGCAAATCCTGGGGCTGAATGGCAAACGCGACCTCTTTGCGCTGCTCTTCGCGCTGTACCTGGTAGGGAGCAGCGGCCCGCAGGGTGGCATCGAAAGCAATGTCGTTCGTTTTCCCGTTGGCGGGGCGAGCCTGAATGTAGCGTCCCCGTTTGCGCTCTGTGCGCGTCCGGGAGCGGCGTCCGCTCTTGCGCCGGGACAGCTTATCGAGAGGGGTATCCAGGTGGTGAGGGTCGAAAGTTTTTCCGACATCAACCACCTCGCCGCCCTCCCACCAATTGGCGTAACCCGTCTCGAAGACTTCCTGAGGGCCTGCTTCCGCGCCGGGGGGAAGGTTTTCGGCCTCCTGCACGGAGCTAACTACCGTTTTTTTTTACCGTCTTTATCTTTCTCGCCGGGATCAGATGAGGTCTCTTGGTCGCCCTCATCCCCCTCCCCGGGGATGGATTCTGCCACCGCGCCCTGGAGCTGCTCAATACGTTCTTGCAGCTCCGTGGCGCTGATCTCTGCCTGCTGGAAGGGGCCGCGTTTGAGGCGGTGGGGATAGGCTAACTCGGCGGCCAGGGTGATGTCCCGCTTAGAGATGGCCACACGCCCCTCGAAAGCGGCATGAGCCTGAGCAGTCTTGAGAATCACCAAATCGGAGCGATGCCCGTCCACGTTCAGGGATGCGCTCAGGGCGGCGATGGACACTAAATCACGGCTGGTATATTTTACTTCTGGCAATAATTTACGCGCTTGCCTAACCCTTTGAGACAGCTCCCGCTCCTGCTCCAACCACTCCCCAAGGAAAAGGTCGGGGGCCGCCTCGAAGGCTAGATTTCGCTCCATGATCAGCACCCGCTCCCGGATTTCCCTTATCCCCCAGATGTTAACCGCCAGGGCAAAGCGATCCAGGAGTTGGGGACGCAAATCTCCCTCCTCGGGGTTCATCGTCCCCACCAAAATGAAGCGGGCGGGATGGCTGAAGGAGATGCCCTCGCGCTCGACAATGTTCATCCCCATGGCAGCCGAGTCCAGCAAAAGGTCTACAACGTGGTCATCCAGGAGATTGACCTCATCAATATAAAGCAGCCCCCGGTTGGCATCCGCCAAGACGCCCGGCTCGAAGTGGCGCTCACCTTTTTGGATAGCTTTCTCAATGTCCAGTGTCCCCACTACGCGGTCTTCGGTAGCGGAAACCGGCAAGTTCACAAAGGGCGTGGGAAGCATTTTTACGCTGCGTTCGGTACCATTTTCGGAGCGCTCTTTACACTCTGTACACCAAGTGGTGGGACGTTGGGGGTCGCACCCAAAGCGGCAATCGCTGAATGTTTCCACCTTGGGCAACAGGGCCGCCAGGGCACGCGCCGCGGTTGATTTTGCCGTCCCGCGCTCGCCCCGGATGAGCACTCCCCCAATGCGCGGGTTTACAGCGTTGAGCACTAAGGCTCGTTTCATGCGTTCTTGGCCAACAATGGCCGTAAATGGGTAAATGGTTGACATAGGTTTTAAGAAGGTGCAAAGGATACAGAGGATACAGAAGTGCAAAGGATACAAAGGGTGCAGAAGGTGCAAAGGGTGCAGAGGGTGCAGAGGAAACAAGTGGGGATTGATTCCCAATCACTGTAATTATTCACTCCCCTGGCCAAGACCTCCGAGGTTTGCACTCCAAAAACCTCGGAGGTCTGCCATATTGGGGTGGGGAAGGTGAACGGGTACCAATAACTAATCCCTAGTCACCAATCACTAGTCACCAATCCCTAGTCCCTAGTCACTCATCACTGCCCGTTATCTTACCACAAAGGTTGCCAACTCAATACATGCACTGTATAATGTAGGCATTAAATTTTTATACTTGGAGAGTGTAAAACCTATGGAAGAGAAGAACGCCCAAAATGGGCAAACGCCTACCGGCCCAGAAACTGTAGCTCCTGAAGCCGCTGCCACAGAAGCCGCCGCCACTGAAGCCCTCGCCCCCTCAGAAGAAGCTTTGGACATGGAAACCCTTTTATCTCAAGAAGGACTGGGGCTAGAAGACCTTCCCCAACAGGGAGACATTCGAACAGGGGTGATAACCTCCATTCTGTCTCATGGAATATTAGTCGATGTCAAAGCCAAGGCAGATGGAATTGTCACCGGCAACGAATTCGATGATATTTCAGAAGAGGACAAAGAAGGATTTCAAGTGGGGGATGAAATTGCTGTCTACGTCATCAACGTTGAAGATTCAAATGGAAACGTCGTCCTTTCCTATACCAGAGCCAAAAAAGAAAAAGATTGGGAAAAGGTGAACGAGCTGCTAGAAAGTGGAGAAAACCTGGAAACCGTCGTAGAAGGTTTCAACAAAGGCGGCTTGCTTGTTCCAATTGGACATCTCCGGGGCTTCGTCCCTGGGTCACTGATCAGCGTTTTCCGCGAAAAACCAGGAGCTACTCCTGAGGAACGCTGGGGACACTTGCTGGGAGAGGAAATCACCCTAAAAGTCATGGAAGTAGAACGCGGCCGCAGGCGCTTGGTACTTTCGGAACGGGACGCCATAGGTGAAACCAGAGAGGCTATAAAAGACAAACTCTTAGATGAGCTGAAAGTCGGCAGCATAGTTTCTGGATACGTCAGCAGTCTGGCCAAATTTGGAGCCTTCGTCAACATACAAGGCATAGATGGCTTAGTACACGTCTCTGAACTATCTTGGGAACACATCAAACACTCCAGCGACGTGGTCAAAAAAGGGCAAAAAGTTGATGTAAAAATCATCAATATCGACAAAGAAGAACGCCGCATAGGCCTCTCTTTGCGTGCCCTCCAGCCTGACCCCTGGCTGGATAAAATGCAAGGCATCACTGAGGGACAACTCATTCAAGGCACAATTACGAACATAACAAATTTTGGAGCTTTTGCCAAAATCGAGAACACCGACCTGGAAGGCCTTATCCATATTTCGGAACTCAGTTCGCGGCGGATTGGCCATCCCAAGGAAGCGGTTAGTTCAGGGGATATCCTAACCCTGCGTGTAATAAAAATTGACAAGAACAAGCACCGGATTGGGTTGAGCCTGGAGAAAGTAGATGATCCCCGCTATGCTTCTCTGGACTTTAAAATGATCCAGGCCGAACTTGAGACTGATGAACAAGCGGGGGAGGATAGCGTGGAGACGCCCGCCGAGGGGGAGGAACCGCCCGCTGGGGGCGAGGAACCCTCCCC
>DAOUWT010000279.1 GCA_030666985.1 Chloroflexota bacterium | reverse complement strand
GCCATGCCCGGGTTTCCGCTCAGGTTGATGAAAACCTGCCCATCGGGATACCCAATCAGCGAGTGCGCCCCCTTGAGGACAACGGTCGCGCCCAAATCCTGGCACGCGCTCTGGAGGACATCCACCTTGTTAGCGTCTATCTCCCCCGCTTCCATCTCCATAATCCGCGCCATCTCCCCCAGGTGAGGGGTGAGAATGGTCTCGGCTTTTCTGTCCTTGATGATCTCCAAGTCCTGACATATTGCCGTGATCCCATCGCCATCTAACAAGAGCGGCTGCTCGATTTCTTGGGCCAATTCTCGCGCCAATTGTTGGGTTTCGGGTTCGAGGGAGAGACCCGGTCCAAGGACCACAATATCCATCTGTGCGGCCAATTCTAACAAGGTATCCTTGTTCGCCAGAGCAATGCTTCCTGCGCCGGTCTCTGTTTGCGGTAAGAAAACGATCTCGCTGCCCTTGTTGGCGATGAAGGGGGTGATGGAACGCGGGGCTGCCAGACGGGAATAACCTCCCCCGGCCTTGAGAAATGAGAGGGCCGCAAAATAAGGCGCACCGTAATACCCGGCGGCTCCAGCAATGAACAAAGCCTGGCCCATGCTCCCCTTGTGAGCGGCCCTGGGGCGGGGGGGGAGCGGGAGGGGGTGGTTGATCGCGATTTGGAGCGATTCCGCTTCGGTCAGGGCCTGGGGGAAGGAGATGTGAGTCAGGTAGAGCTGGCCGCAGAGTTCATAGCCCGGGTATAGTATGTTGCCCAGTTTGGGGAGGCCAAAGGTGACGGTGTACTCTGCTCTTATGGCGGTTCCCATGATTTTTCCGGTATCGCCGTTGACGCCGGAGGGGATGTCGACGCTGAAGACGGGTTTCCCGCTCTGGTTAACGGCCTCCACCACGGAACGGTACAAGCCTCCCACGGGGCGGGTGATGCCTGTCCCCAGGAGAGCGTCCACGATGGCGTGGCAATGCGCCAGGTCGGTCTTTATATCCACCACAGAGTCAAGTTGATAAATTTCAATGGGCAGGCGAGAGAGAATGTCGAAATTGGTCTTGGCGGCTCCGGTGTACTTTTTGGGGTCGCCCATGAGGAAGACTTTGACAAATCCCCCGTTAGAGTGAAGTTTTCGGGCTGCAACAAGGCCATCCCCGCCGTTGTTTCCCATGCCGCAGAATATGAGGAAGGTTTTGCCGCTAATACCTAGCTTTTTCAAGATGACCGAGTACACGGCCCCGCCGGCGTTCTCCATGAGAATCTCAGCGGGAATGCCGTATTTTTTTATGGCGGTTTGGTCGAGTTCTCGCATTTGGGCTACGGTAGTGATTTTCATGGTTGGTATATTGGTATGTTGGTAGATTGGGAAATTGGGAGACTGGGAAATTGGTTCTGACCAATACACCAATTTACGAGTTTCCCAATATACTATCGCACAAAGGCCTCAGCAAATCGATTGAAATCGACCCTGATTTGCAAAACCGACCTCCGTCGGTTAGGCCTAATCCGCGAGTGATATACCCTACTACGCTTCCCAATCTTCGAGCATTAACTCTCTAATCCGGTTGAATTCTTTCGTGTTATGGGAGACCAGTACGCAATTGTGAGCCACCGCAATAGCTGCAATGAGTAGGTCATTTGGACCAATCGGTGTGCCCATTTTCTTCAATGTGGCGCGAATACGACCATAAGCTTCAGCAGCTTGATCATCAAAGGGCAGCGAGACAAATCAATCCAAAAAAGTGCGTTGCTTTTCCAGGTTGGCTTGCGGATATTGGCTATTTTCTGCCCCATAAAACAATTCCGCCTTGACCACAGCACAAACTACTATCTCGCGCGGATGAGTAGTCTCAATATGCCTTCGAATAGCCTCAGATGTGCCATTCAAATAGCGAATACAGGCGTTGGTATCTAGCAAATATCTCATTGTATGGCTTCTCTGACTTCGTATGTCCCTTGCTCTCCACGCTCAATGGGATCGGATGCTAAAATTCCGTAGGTCTTTTCGACAAAAGCGTGCCACTCCGCCAGTATGTTGTCAGATGATTTGGGCGACGGGAAGCGAGCGTCATAACGCTGAAGGGGCGGAGCATATTCAAAAGTTTGTACAATGTCAAAGAGGATGTCCAGGTAGCCATCCTCTACCCTATCTATTTTTTGCTTAAGGCGTTCTCTAGTGATCATATTTACACACTCCTTGACGATACAATTTGGCATGATACATATTTTCTATTCTCTGTTTCAATTGCAAAGGTAATTATATCAAAGAATCGCGCTGTTTGTCCTGAAACGCAATGGAACATCTCTTTGGTATCATTCCTCGCGTTTCACCCTCCTATTCTCCCCCATCCATTCCACAGCAAAATCGATCAAATCTCGCTGGGGGAATAGGATTGCCTCAGCATCTCCCACCTTTCCCCTGTGTACCAGGCCGATTGCCTGTTCGAACTCGGCCCCAATTTCTTCAAAATCTACTTCATCCATATCGAGATCATCAAACTCCACCCAGGCCCGTTGGCCTTCCACGCTGACGGGAGCTCCATTGCTGGATTTGCGTTTTCCGGGATATTCGGCACGGTGTTCGGCCAGGTGCAGGGATGAGTTGTTGCTATGCCCCACTCCAAGGAGGAGCACCCAGCCGTTCAGGTCGTAGATGCGTGCCAGGGGAGAGTTTTCGCCCATGCCATCTTCCAGAGAGTGAGTGCGTGTCACTCGCTCCCTTTCCGCGCCCCAGGCCGCGAAGGAGAATTGGGGATGGTTGCTCCGCTCCACGCCGGGCTGCTTGCGGAAACATTCGGCGATTGCGCCCATTTTCCGCGTAGGGGTGAGGGCTGGGTCGAAGGCGGGCATTGTCTCCCGGATGGTGACCCACCAGCCCCCTGGGACGGGCGGGTTCTGCCAAACTGACGGCTCAGAAAGATCGGTGGAATGGGTTGGCATCACCAGGGTTCCGCCTGGGGCCAGGACTTGCTCCAGGGCCAGGATGACGGCTACCGCTCCGCCGCAGACCCACCCCAATGCGGACAATGACGAATGGACAAGAAGGGTCAGGCCCGGCTCCACGCCCAGGGTTTGTAAATCCCCCACCAGTGACTGGATTGTAATGGGGCCGTTCGGGGTGCGTTTTACGACTTCGGCTTCTGACATTAGCCAATCCTTTTTTCTAATTCAGATACCCCTAAAAGAAAAAACCGCCCCAGTTGAGCTTATTCCCAAAGGAATAGCGACTTGGCGGGTATGCTTTCTGATGTGGCACACTGCTATTCTTTAGAGGGTGATAATTTGACCAATAATTCCGCTGCCTCTTCAGCAAAGGGAAACCTCTCTAAAAAAAACAAGAATGATGTTGGTATCAAAGAGAACACGCATTAGGCATATTTCTCCATGAGATAATTAACGTAATCATCTGTCAATTCGGCATCGGTAGGCATTGATTCACCAGGAGCAGGCTTTAGCAAGCCCCGCACCCGTTCCAAGGAGTTTGCGGGAACAGTTGGTTTCACCGTATGGCGTCCAATGAATCGCGCCAATGTTTCCATAAGCGATAACTGCTCTGGCAAAGGTAAATTCTCAATTTCTGTCACAAGGTCTTGGGAGATCATTGTCTGCCTCCAATGGCATTGTATCACAGAATAATTGGATATTGGAGGATGGAGGTTGAAAGAAACTATTGGTCCACTGCTCGAAGGGGATCGCCAGCTCCCCTGGATTTCGCACCCAATGGGGCTGCCGACCCATCCCGACCCAGGAAAGGAATGTACTGTCTCACTGCTCCAAGCGGATCGCCAACTC
>DAOUWT010000257.1 GCA_030666985.1 Chloroflexota bacterium | reverse complement strand
TAAGGATAATTGTTTGGTATGTTTGCTATTAGCACTTGAAAGAACCTCGGCTATATTGTCGGCTGGTGCAGCGGCAAGTTCCTTTGGCTCGAGCTTGTACAGCCCCCCGCCGTAAACTCGGCCTATCCTTATTAGTACATCTGGTGGGATTGTGCCAAGAGCTTTCCAAACGGTCTCAAGTAATTTTGGTTTGGACTGAAGCTCGTGTGCTATTGCAGGTTTTGGGTACAGCATCAAATATACGTTTGGAGCTGTAGCTTCAGAGTGATTGAGGAAAAAACGAAATGGATTTTCGTTTTCTGAGGATATTCTTCCCATATAGTTACAAAGTAGAGGAGACGCAGGACGGTTTTCTTGAGAGTACCAAGGCGAGCGATGTCTGCATAAATAGCGTTTGTCAATACCTGTGCGTACTCCTTCTTGCAAGTATTTCCATAATGAAGGATACCTTGCTTTTACACCCCTTTCCGGCAAATTACAAGCTAATAGGAATAACTTTTGATCTAGTGCAGGATTTCCATCTTTATCAGCTTTTATTTCGTCTGTTGCCAAATACCTGAGACTGGGCAGGATTGGTATAAAGAATTCCATTGGAAGCTCAAGTTTTTCTATTTGTTTTTGTGTGAGTATAAAGAACTTGTTTGCTCCCGTAACTAAACCCCGCTTGATATCAAACCAATCCGACAACCTGGACTTCGCGGGCAGAGTTTTTTGACTAGAACTAACCAGTACCTTGTTGGGAGTTTTGAAAAACCCCAGCCACTTATTTGCACGGTGTAAATCAGTCACTGGAATTTTATGAACTATTTGAGGTTTTAATAGTGTGCCACCATAGCTGAATTTAACCTTATGACCCATTGCCGGAGTTTGCTTTGTGAACCACACTATAGCAGACGATACAAGCGCATCTTCAAATTGTACATTCTCTGGATTGAAACGATGAATATGTAACAAGGTCACATTCTGTAGCAAATATTGCCTGATCTCTTCCCCATAATTTACGCTCATGAATTCACTTGGAATCAGCCAGCTAGCTAAACCGCCTTTTGACAACCAATCATGGGAGATCAAAAGAAAATAACAGTAGAGACCAGCTAACCCGCTTAATCTCACACCTGTGCTATTCCTGACTAAGTTTTGCAACCGTGTTTTTTCGTTGGTGGATAAGTGATGATGCCGTACATAAGGTGGATTACAGACGAGTAAGTTTGCTTTATCTCTATCTTGAGTTGGTGGAGATGCTTTTGTAAAATCAGTGACTTGTAACTTCAATAGAGTATTCCCCCAAAATTTTGCGGCTGGTTGTGCAAAGAGAGGATCAATTTCATAGCCTTGAGCCTTCTCTATTTGGGAGGGCTGGAAAAACCTCAAAAATGCAGAATAGAATGCACCAGTACCAAAAGCTGGATCAAGAAAGCGAATATTCTGGGACTCCGATAGCAACTTTTTAGAGTATTCCAACATGTCTCTTGCTAGCGCGGTCGGTGTCGCAAACTGGCCGAGTTGATTGCGTTCGTGTTTAGTCTTGGCTTCATCCAGTAGATTTTGAGTCTTTAGTCGCCTTTTTTCAACGGCATCAAGCTCAAAAACTTTGTCAATTAGCACCATGATCTAAATCCCAAATTCCACTAAATCGTCTATACGGTGCTCCCACACCCAATCAATACCTTCAGCAGCCTCATAACCCAAATATCCACTATCGAAATAGCCACAGAGAAACAGCACAAATTGTACATCGTTTCCATAAGTGTTTCGCAATTGGGCAACTTTGGTTGCTTCTTCCTTTCGCCGTTTGTTCGTATTGGTAAAGTCACCAGCGGACTTGGCCTCTATTAGCAACGGAAAATCTCCTACACTAGCTCTAAGAGGTGCTATAACAGCATCAATTGGGAGATTTACTTGTATAGCACGTCCTTCTTGTTGCACGGGTATATTCAATTGAAACACAAAAGTACCCGGATCCATTGTATCAAAGTTTGTTCGATTATCTTCATTGACCTGAATATAGCCTCGATTTTTCAGCCATTGTTTTATGGTTGCAAGTTGCCTTTGTTCTTGAGCATTGCGAATAATCGGGTTGGACATTGCCCCACATAGACGATCAGCGACAACCGTCGCAGCTCGTTGTACGTTTTCCTCGTTTGGTTCCTTATTGGCTCCGATCCAAGGGAATAGATCTTTGTCAATCAGTTTTCTAATTACCTGACCGATTTTGGCAAGTTCTTCATCTGCCCGTGATTTTTCCATACGCGGCGGAATTCTTTGTTTTTTCTCCATGCTTTTGACGAGATTTGCAGTTACACCTGCTAGACCAATAAGACGATCACGAGCTATTGGTGGAGCTGTTGATGGATAAAACGGAAGGATTTTGCTTCAGTGATTCTGCGCTGATACATGTTAGATTATCCGTAAGTTTTAGTGCGGAAACAACTTGTCCTGTTGTTTCAACGCGAGTATCACGATACGTTTTTGGTGCAAAGTGCATAAACCAATCATTATAAAAGTCTACAGACTTGGCAATATCTGATTTCCATCTCTCTGGCTTGTTCATATTGACTGGCATTTTTACAGTCCTCGTATCTATTTGCTGGTAACTTCTAGTTTGCTTTAGTTTACCATAAGTAGAGAGTAAAATGTGAAATCACACCTCATGTCTTCACGCATTACGGCAACTCCGGTAACTCATCCATCTCAAATTTCTTAGCCGCCTTGGCAGCGATTTCGCGCAACTCGGCCCGGAGTTCGCGGGAGATATTATTTGGCTGATAGGTTTCTAAAAGGGCATCCACCTGATACTTTGCCCGATCCCAGGCGGTCAACGCGCCGCTCTCTTCCCACATTTCCGGGGGCTGGCGGTCGATCACGGGGGAGGGGATGTGCAGCTCCTGGCGGAACCATTTATAAGTGTGGTCATGGGTGATGTAGGTCCCGTTGTGGCCCAGTTCCCGCAGGAGGGGGAGGGCGATGGGGTCTTCCCGAAGTTGGATGCCCGCAATGAGACGTTTTGCCATCCCGATAATTTCGGCGTCAATGACCAGTTTCTCGAAGCTCTGACAATTTTCGAAAGCCATCATCCCAGCCCCAGAGACCATGTTGACCCCCGCCAGGGCCGCCAACAGCGTCCCCCCGGAGGATTCCAGCCCGCATTGGGCGTCCACCACTTTGGCGTCTGTCATCCCCAGGTAGGCATGGGTGGGCATCCCCAATGCTTTGCTGATTTGCGTATAGGCACAATCAATCATCCACGTGCCGACTGCGCCCATGGGTGTCGTGCCCTCACGCATATCCAAGGCGGATGGCGACCCGCCCCAGACGATTGGCGCGCCTTCTTTGGCTAGTTGGGAGATTACCACCCCGCTGAGACATTCTGCCGTGTGTTGCACAACCGCTCCCGCCAATGTGACCGGCGCGGTGGCCCCGGTGAGCGGCATGGAGACCATCTCAGAGGGGATGCTGTGGCGGGCGCAGTCAATCATGTTTTGGCAGGTGAGGTTGCTCCACTTAAGGGGGGGAGAGGGGCAGACATCGAAGATAGCGATGGGTTTTTCGGCCAAGGCTTTTTCGCTCCCCGCGACGGCGACGAGCATGTCTTTCATTGTCCACCAGGTGTCGGTGCGGAATGCGCCGGTGACGATGGGTTTGCGCATGTAGTTCAGGGCCAGGTAGAGCCGGTAAAGGTCGCCGATTTCTTCTGGGACATCGGTGGGGATCATGGCTGTGCTTTGGGCGTCTATTTGGGGCAAGGTCTCGACAAGCTTGACAAATTTGACAAAATCGGCCGTGTTCGGTTCGCGCTGTTTTTGGGTCTCGCTGTCTAGGAGCATGAGCGCGGCGGAACCGGGGTCAAAGTGGACGTTGTCTCCCCCGTAGTGGACGGCTGCTTCGCCATCCAGGTTGTAGAGATAAAATTCCGAGGGGGCGGTTTCTAGGGCCCGCCGGGCAAGGGCCTCGGGGATGCGGGCAATTTGGGTTTCAAAGTTCACCTCTGCCCCGGCTTCGGCCAGCAATTTTAGGGCATCGTCGTTGTGAACCTCAATACCGGGATCCATGAGCAATGCGAAGCCCTCTTCAATGATTTGGGCTACTGTTTTTTCGTCGAGCATATTTAGTTTGGGGCGCATGGTTTTCTCCTGTGTTGGGGGGGGGGATATTGGATATTAGATTTTGGGTATTTGGATATTGGGGATTAGGTGGGCGGGGGTGGG
>DAOUWT010000233.1 GCA_030666985.1 Chloroflexota bacterium | reverse complement strand
TTTAGGAACCGTGATTAAATAACTTTCCCATTTGCCAAGCCAGACCCTAAAGGTTTCAGGGGAAAACCTTTAGGGTCTTTGAGCAAGTTATTTAATTCTCATTCCTTAGGACGGGACTCTAAGGGAGTTCCAAGAAAATAAACCTCCCAAAAACGTGAAACGTGATGCATGAAACGTGAGGGTTTAGGCGTAAAATCATCACGTTTTACGCTTTACGCTTCACGTGGCACTAAAGCTTTGGGAGGATTTAAATTTTGGATATCCCTAAATGCGTTAAAAATGGCACTTGCTATAATCACGATTATTGGTTATCATAAAGGGGTAGCATATGTATTCGGGATTGTCCCGAAAAACCTATTCACCCTTATTTTTAGAGGAGAAAAAACTATGCGTAAAACACATCTTTCTTATCTGGTTTTGGCCTTTTTAGCGATTGGCGCCCTGCTTTTGGGAGCCTGCGCCAAAGAGCCTGAGTTGGGGACAGAAGAAAACCCCATTGTCTGGGCCGTAGTTCCGTCCGGCGAAACCGAGCGCGTTGTCGCTGGCTTCGAGAGCGTCGCCGACTTGATCTTCAAGGAGACCGGCCTCGTGATTGATGCCATGGTCGCCACTGAATACGCTGGCGTTATCGAAGCTATGTGCAGCGATCCCGCCAAAGCCCAAATCGGTTCTCTGGCCACGTTTGCTTATCTTGTGGCCAATGAAAAAGGCTGCGCCGAAGCCGCTCTAGTTTCTGAGCGGTATGGCAGCACCACTTATAACGGTCAAATTTTCGTTCGTGCCGATAGCGGCATTGAAAGTGTTGCAGACCTGGCTGGAAAAACCTTCTGCCGCCCTGACCCCCTGAGCACCAGTGGTTGGATTGCCCCCAGCATTGCCCTAAGAGGCGCTGGCATAGACCCTGACACCGACCTGGCCGAAATTGTAGACGCCGGTTCCCACGATGCTTCTGTCGCAGGCGTGTACAATGGCGACTGTGACGCGGGTGCTTCCTACGTGGACGCTCGCAGCCGCATCGAAGAAGATTACCCCGATGTCATGGATGTCATCAAGGTTATCGGAGTTTCTGCCGATATCCCCAATGACGGCGTTCAATTCGTGCCCGGATTCGACGAAGAAATGAAGGCCCAAATTGTTGCGGCTCTCTTGGCGATTGCCGAAACCGAAGCTGGGCAAGAAGCTCTTGATACCGCTTACCAATGGGCTGCTCTAGTAGAGCTTGATGATACCTACTACGATCCATTCCGCCAAGTTCTGGATGCCGCTGGCGTTTCCGCCGGAGATTTCTAAGCAGTCTACTCAAAAAGAGGAGATAGTCTAAATTATCTTCTTTTGATTTAGTCTGATGCTTCAGGACGGTGGTCGCGAGACTGCCGTCCTGTAGTGTCAAAATTCTGAGCTGATAGGGGTATTTTTTTCGTTATTATTTCTTATCTTCATTTTGTTTTCTACCCCTACACGTAACTACTCACCCATTGTCATTTCGACGAGGATGTTTCAGCCAAATGCAGGCTGAATTAGGAGAAATCTTTGCTGATGGATGCAAGATTTCTCCCTGCGGTCGAAATGACACCTGAGTAGTTACCCCTACACTTACTATAATTTAGGAGAAATTTCATCTTATGCTTGAGATCCGTCATCTTACAAAAGTATATGACGATGGAACCGTAGCATTGAAAGACGTTAGCTTTACCGTTGAAGATGGAGAGTTCCTCATCATCATCGGGTTAAGCGGGTCTGGAAAATCCACTCTGCTGCGTTGTATCAATCGTTTGGTTGACCCTACTGAAGGCGACATCATCTGGAATGGGGTAAATCTTGCTAAATTGGAAGGCGAAGAATTGCGGAACGCACGCCGTGATTTGGGAATGATATTCCAACATTTCAACCTGGTTAAACGCTCCTCGGTGTTCACAAATGTGATTGCCGGGCGTTTGGGTTTCACCCCCACCTGGCGCAGCCTCTTAGGCCGCTTCAGCGAAGCAGACCGCGAAAAGGCCCACATGGCGCTTCAACGGCTTGGGATTGATGACCAGGCCCAAAAACGGGCCGATGAATTAAGCGGCGGGCAACAACAACGTGTTGGAATCGCCCGCGCGTTAATGCAAGACCCCAAAATGATCTTGGCCGACGAACCGGTAGCCAGCCTTGACCCTGTTCTGGCTCACAATATCCTTGAATACCTGGAAATACTCAACCAAGAAGATGGCATGACCATCATTTGCAGCCTCCACTACCTGGACCTGGTACAACGCTACAGTACCCGGGTACTTGGTCTGCGAGATGGTAAAATCGTCTACGAAGGCTCTCGAGAAGATATTCGCGCTATGTCGGATGAAGAATTCAAAGAAATCTACGGAGAAGAAGCCCAACGAGTAACCGGCGGTATCGAAGGCGTTCTTGATGAGTTAAAAGCAGGAGGCCAAGCATGAACACCAATCTGCAACACGTCCCCACAGACCAACGCCCCCCCAGCCTTGTTCCTCCCTTCCTGGCAGCAATTCTTTCAGCCCTCATCCCTGGTTTAGGCCAAATGCTGGCCCGAGCGGTACGCCGGGGGTTCATCCTGCTTTTCAGCTTTGGGACTATATTAGGCCTTATAGCATGGCGCATTCGGGAAGCAGCCCGTCGAGACACAGAATTATTTGCCATAATCAAAAAAGCCTACCATCTCCAACCCGCACTGATTGTGTTAAGTGTTATGGTGGCGATCCTGTACCTTTGGATCATATACGATGCCTATACTATCGCTAAGGATGACGAAAAGACCCCGGTCTTTTTGTTTTTTATGGTAATTGCGGTTTTTTTCATTTTGGGCTGGCAAATTGGCGAAATTGACCCTATTTCATTTGTAACCAAAGCCGACGATGCCGCCCCGGCCTTAGCTCGTGTTCTGTGGCCCTGGGAAAATGCCGTCACTTATCCTGAAGAGCACCTCCTGGCAACGGCTGATATTCAAATTCCCTGCACCGACGATCCTCCCCCGCCAGTTCCCGAAATGGTAGGCGAGGAAGTTTATATTAGCGCAACGCCAACTTGTGGGGATTTGTCAGATCAGGGAGTCTCCGCAGGAACAACTTTATCCTTAAAAGGACAAAACTTTGCGCCTGACGTGACTGTTCAAATTTTGTGGGAAGACCCCCAAGGGAACGAGTTCCGCCAACGACAAGCAGGTGAATACGTGACGGTAGCCCCAGATGCCAACGGGGAATTCGAGATTGATATCATTATGCCGTATCGTGTCTTGCCACCTACTGCTGATGCTGATTATTATATCTGGGAACTTAAAGCCAAACAACTGGCAAGTGTGGGGGCGGCCCAACCCAGTGTAGAGTTAAAACTAGCCGTAGAGAAAATTGTCGAGACGATTTTCATTGGCATGATGGCGACTTTCTTTGGGATCATTTTGGCCCTTCCGCTCAGTTTCTTTGCGGCACGGAACCTAATGTCGGCTTCTCCTGTTACTGTCGCAGTCTACTACTTAGTGCGTGGGATATTGAACATAGTGCGTTCTATTGAACCGCTGATTTGGGCCATCATCGCCGTAATTGTGGTTGGATTGGGGCCTTTTGCAGGAATTTTGGCTCTAACTGTTCACTCTGTGGCCGCTTTAGCCAAACTATACTCTGAGTCGATCGAGTCCATTGACCCCGGCCCCATTGAAGCCATCCACGCTACAGGCGCTAATTGGGCCCAAACCGTAATGTATGCGGTCGTCCCCCAAATCATTCCACCTTTTGTTTCATTTACCATTTACCGTTGGGATATCAACATCCGTATGTCCACCATCATCGGTTTCGTGGGCGGGGGCGGGATTGGCTTCTTGCTCGCGCAATGGATACGCTTGCTGGATTATGATTCAGCAGGCATCGCGGTTTGGTTCATCGCTGTCACGGTAGCTATTTTGGACTACTTAAGCGCAGAGATTCGAGAACGTTTCGTTTAAAAAAACAAGTTTGCCAATCGTCAGAAACCAGGTTTCTCCGAGGAAACCTGGTTTCTTCTTATATGCAACATGGTACAATGCCCACGTACAAAACTATATGCGAAAAATGTTACTCAAAGTCTTTTTAATCCTCATCATCATCACAATACTGCCGCGTTTCATTACTTTTTGGTATGCTCGGAATAGGACGCATACTGTCGAAACGACTCCTGCCCAGAGGGTAGCCATCGTCTTTGGGGCCGGGCTATGGAGAGACGGTACGCCAACTCCCGTTTTGAAAGATAGGATCACGACCGCTGCGGACTTATACTTCAACAACAAAGTGGAAAAGCTGCTGATGAGCGGCGATAATCGCTTTGTGGACTATAATGAACCAGGCGCTATGAGAGATTACGCCGTGCAGCTAGGCGTCCCCGCCGAGGATATTGTCCTGGACTACGCCGGGCGGCGCACCTACGACACATGTTACCGGGCTGGTTATATTTTCGGCCTTCGAGAAGCCATACTCGTCACCCAGCAATTCCACCTCCCCCGGGCAATTTATACTTGTAACAAGTTGGGCGTCACAGCAAGCGGTGTAGGGGCCAACAATCGGACTTACAGCCGGAGGGACTACCTCTACTGGCAGATCCGAGAACTACCGGCCACATTGGTAGCTTTTCTACAAGTGCATATTACTCACCCTGTCCCTGTACTTGGAGACCCTGAACCAATTTTCGAACCGTGAAACGTAAAAACGTAAAACGTGAAGCGTGAAGACGTGAA
>DAOUWT010000273.1 GCA_030666985.1 Chloroflexota bacterium | reverse complement strand
TCCACTGCCTGATTTGCCGATCACGGCGACAAATTCGCCGTCTTGCAGAGTCAGGTCAACGCCGCGTAGCGCGGTGAATTCCCCGGCAGCGTTGACGAACGTTTTAACGATTTGTTGCATCTCAATAAGATTCTTCTGATCAATGGGAGCAGGCGTGGGTTGAGTTCGGTACGTCATTTCCGCTTGCCCTCGTTGACTAATTTTCCGTCGATAATCTCCACGTGGCGCGAAAATCTTGGGATCAATTCCTTATCGTGAGTGACCATCACAATGGTGCGGCCCGACTGAACGAGCCGCTCGAAGACTTGGAAGATGTTGTCCGCGGTGACAGAATCGAGGCTGCCGGTGGGTTCGTCCGCGACGATGATGGGAGGATCGTTCGCCAGCGCACGTGCTATAGCGACCCGTTGCTGCTGCCCGCCCGAAATATGTGACGGCAATTTGTGGGCATGTTCGATCAATTCGACCATATCAAGCAATTCGAGGGCGTACTCGCGGCTTTTGCGGGGATGGTAAAGCCCGCTCATATCCATTGGCATCATTATATTTTGGACAAGGCTGAGCATGGGCAGCAATTGGAATGATTGATAAATTACGCCCATAGTGCGCCCGCGCCACAGGGCGAGTTCGTTTTCGCTCAACTCATGCAGTGAGATACTTTCCCCATTGGTGTGGACAATGACTTCGCCGGAGGTAAGTTGGTCTACGCCGGTGAACATGTTCAGCAAGGTTGATTTTCCCGCGCCCGATTTGCCGACAACGCCGAGAAATTCGCCTCGCTCAACGTGCATGTTAATACCTTTGAGGGCGGGGAAAATACCCGCTTCGCTTTGGTAGTCCTTAACAACGTCACGGAGTTCGATCAGGGGGAGGGCTTGGGAGGGGGTCATTGGTTTGTCAGCGCCTTCCAGGTTGGCAGAATGATCAAATCGGCGAATATTTCGCCCATCCGCTCAGGCGGGTGAGGCATATCGTTTTCAAGCCACCAGCGTATCAGCGCAAACGAGGAGGCGATAATATGATTTGCCGCAATGGGAATGGAGATATTTTTTTCGGATAAACTGCTAAAAGAAATTTCCGTTTTTTCGCGTGCCATTTTTATCACTGGTTCAAGGATAAAGCGAAGACTGTCATCCAAGAGAAGGAGGCAGAAATTTTCTTGATTTTCTTGAATATGCCTAAAAATGGTTTCGCCGGCGTTGCGGAAGAGTGCAATTGAACCGGCAATATCTTTATCGGCTTGGGGCAGGTCAAGCACCTCATAGAGTTCATCTAATCTTTCCCGAGTAAGGTCAAGATATAGTTCGTCTAGCCCATTATAATGCCGAAAAAAAGTACGATAGCCAATATCGGCGCGTTCAGTCACATCCTGGATGGTGATATTTTTATATCCCTTTTCCAGCGCAACGGCGATCAGGGCCTCGCCCAATAATTTTTGTGTTCTGCGTATGCGGCGGTCTTGGCTCATGGAATTATGACACCTTGTTTGCAATATGGCACTTGATGCGCCATATTTTACATGGATTTTGAGCTGTGTCAAGGGTGAAAGATGAAATCTGGTGTCTGGGGGAGAGTTAGCCCTCCCTTGAGCGAACCGTCCCCGCGCGAGCCGGGCGCAACCCCCTGGGGTGAGCGGTATCCAGCGGGGTCGGCGTTCACCCATGGTCAAACCATCCCCCGTTTGTCTGGCCTCTCCTCTTTCCCACAAAAAAAGCCCCAGCTTTTATCGGCCAGGGCTTGGAGTACGATTTGATCTGTTTTCTTATTTTCTGTAGCCTTCTGGCAATTGGGTGCGGAGGATGAGGTCTTTAGCGGCTTTGACTTCGTCAAAACGCCCAAAAGGAGTATTGTGAGGAGCCTCGCGGAGCTTTTCGGGTTCGTCGTGAGCCTCTTCCGCGATCTTGAGGAGGGCGTCTGCGAAGGCGTCTATGGTCTCTTTGGACTCGGTTTCGGTTGGCTCTATCATCAGGGCTTCGTGGACGATGAGGGGGAAGTAGTTGGTGGGGGGATGGAAGCCAAAATCCATCAGGCGTTTGGCAACATCCAGGGCTATGACGCCGGGAGCGTCTTCCCATTGCCCCTCGGCTACGAATTCGTGCATGCAGAGGTGTTCGTGGGGGATGTGATAAGTGTCCTTGACCAGGCTTTGGAGGTAGTTGGCGTTTAGCACGGCGTGTTCGGATACTTTGCGGAGGCCGTTGCTGCCCAGGGAGAGCATGTAGGTATAAGCTTTGACTATCACGCCAAAATGCCCGTGGAAAGATTTGACACGCCCAATGGTCTGCTTGGGGGTAATAAGCTCATAGAAAGGGACTGTTTCCTGGGTTTCTTCTGCCGTGATGGCGACAACCGGGTCGGGCAAGAAATCCGCCAGTTCGGCGGTCACACCCACAGGGCCAGAGCCGGGGCCGCCTCCTCCGTGCGGGGTGGCAAAGGTTTTGTGTAAATTGAAGTGCATGACGTCTATGCCGGATTTGGCCGGTTGGCTAATTCCCAGCAAGGCGTTCATGTTGGCACCATCGCCATAAACCAATCCCCCAGCCTGGTGGACTATTTGGCAAACTTCTTGGATGTTTTCATCGAAGAGTCCCAAGGTGTTGGGGTTGGTTATCATTAGCCCGGCCAGCATTTCATTACATTCAGCTTCGAGGGCTTCCAAATCTACGTTTCCGCGTTCGTCGGAGGGGAGTTCTACAACCTGCATCCCGCTCATGGTAGAGGAGGCCGGGTTGGTGCCGTGGGATGAGTCGGGGACGAGCATCTTGACACGTTTAACGTCTCCCCGGGAGCGGTGGTAGGCGCGAATAATGAGCACGCCTGTTAGTTCTCCGTGGGCGCCGGCGGCGGGTTGGAGGCTGACTGCGTCGAAGCCAGAGATTTCTCCCAGCCATATTTGGGTTTTGTACATCAATTCCAAAGCCCCTTGCACAGTTACGGCCGGCTGGAAGGGGTGGATTTGCGCGAACCCTGGCAGGCGGGCGGTCACTTCGTTGATCTTTGGGTTGTACTTCATGGTGCATGACCCCAAGGGGTAGAAGCCGGTGTCTACGCTGTGGTTCAGTTGCGATAGTTTGGTGAAATGACGGATTACTTCTTGGGCCGATAATTCGGGCAAGGGAAGTTCTTCTCGGAGGAAAGCTTTGGGAAGCTCCGCTTTGGGGACATCTGGTTTGGGGTATTGGACGCCTTTTCGCCCTGGCACAGAGAGTTCGAAAATTGTTGGGTATCTATTTGTAGGGCTAGTCATGGGATTCCTCCCCTAAAACGTGGATCAGGTAGTCTATTTCTGCGCGTGAGGTCATCTCGGTGACGGCTACCAGGAGTTCGTTTTCTAGTTCTGGGTAGTCTTTAGCCAGTTCATATCCGCCGAGAATGTCGTGCGCCAGCAGGTGCTGGTTGACTTCTTTGGCAGGGATTGGGCAATGAACTACAAACTCATTGAAGAATGTTTGAACGGGGTTGACCATGTAGCCAGGCACGGTGTTGATTTGTTCGGCGGCATAATGCGCCTTATGGTAGTTGAGTTCAGCTACTTGGCGGAGTCCGTGTTTGCCCAACAAGCTCAGGTACACGGTGGAGGCCAGAGCAACTAGTCCCTGGTTGGAGCAGATGTTCGAGGAGGCTCGTTCGCGGCGGATGTGCTGCTCGCGGGTGCTGAGGGTGAGGGTGTATCCGCGTTGGCCGCGATTGTCAACAGTTTCGCCTACCAAGCGTCCTGCCAATTTGCGGGTGTATTTCTTTTTAGTGGCGAAGATGCCCAGGTAGGGCCCGCCGTAGGCGAGGGGGACGCCCAGGGGTTGGCCTTCGCCGGTGACGATGTCAGCGTCAAACTCGCTGGGGGGTTGGAGCATCCCCAGGGCTAGGGGGTTCACGTGGACGGC
>DAOUWT010000135.1 GCA_030666985.1 Chloroflexota bacterium | reverse complement strand
GCCCCTCCACCGTGACGTGCAAACGTCCCCCACACTCCTCTCCCATCTCACCCATCTCCACCCTCCACGTTTTCATCTTGGCGGCCCCGAAAAATCACAAGTCCCACAATGGGGGCAAAAACAATCCCAAAAATTACCAACCACGGTAAAAAGCCCCGGCCAGCTTCCACTATTTGCCTGGAATTAGTCCCCGAACCCAAAACCGCTGCTTGCCACTCCCCGCTTAGCTGGCTCAAATCCTTCTCGAGGGCAATCTCCACCCCGCGATTACATCCCACGCCGGTTTCATAAGCCGAAATCAGGCTCCTGATCCCCTCTACTCCGTAATGCTCCAGGAGATAAGCTGTCAGGGAGTCCGCCTCAGCATAGGCCAAAAAAGAGGTGGCAGCATCGCTGGGGAATCTCAGACATAATTCGTCCATGGGGATCAAACGCTCTTCCGTATATGCTTTCTCAAGATACAGGCGGTAATCTGGGTTTGGATATTCCTCCATTTGAGAAGCTATGCCCTCATTCAACCAGCGGGGGAGGTATTGATACTCATCTCCCATAATTCGATAGAGCAAAATATGAGCTAATTCGTGGGGGACTTGGCGGCTGATCTCCAAGGAACGCGCCGGGCCAGGAGGTAGGGAAACAACAATAGACCCTAGCTCTGGGTCAGCGTGTCCGGCCACCCAGGTTTGCCCCGACATCATCAAAGTGGACTGCAATTCTGAGGCGCTGGCATAGGCGTAAATATTTACCGGGCCGCCATCTTGAGGGGTGGGCAATAAAGCCTCGAATTTTACTCTCCCCTCCCGGACCACGTCCAATATCTCCTGCGCAAACTCCACATCCCCTTCGTACCAGGATATGCGAAAATCCTCATCCTCCAGCACCTGCCAGGTATAACGGTTATCTTCATAACGGAAAGAAAAATCTGGGCTGGTATAAACCTCCCCGTTCTCTAGGGTAACCCGGTAGCGATACACAACCGTCGAAAAAGCTCGCAAGGGACGCTGTGTTAGGCTATACACATAAATAATCTGGTGTGGGGGATCAAATTCAGCCGCCCCGACGAAAGAGGGCAAACCAGGAGACTCAAGGATCAACTGAATATCTTGGGGGGGGATGTCTGTGGTGATCGTGGCCTGGAAGGTGATCTGGCCCCCAAAGGTGTAGCTGGGTGGCTGGGCGGATATCTCTACCCCCGACTCTGCTTGGGCGTGGTGACCGGCCCCCAACCAAATTGCTATGAGAAGGAAAAATACGAGAATCTTTTTTGGCATGGTAGTCGGTAGTCTAGTAGTCTAATAGTCTGATAGTCGGGTAGTTGGGTAGTCTCACTTCTCACGCAACACGCATCACGCATCACGCATCACGCATCACGCAACACGCATCACGTTTCACGTTTCACGTTTCACCATCTGTCATACCAAACATGCTGTAGTTCATGCTCTCACCCATAGAGTCCAAATTTTGGAGTGCTCTTTCAATCAGGTCGGCCTCGTCATCGGTGAGTGGTTCGTCCAGTAATGCGCTCAAGGCTGTCTCAACTCCTTCACCGTCAATCTGAGAAGCAGACCAAATAGCCGCTTGCCGGACATCGGGGACATCATCCAACATTTCCAGTATGGCAGGGAGAGCGTCTTCCAAGCCTAACT
Source organism: Chloroflexota bacterium (assembly GCA_030666985.1). Classification (GTDB taxonomy): domain Bacteria; phylum Chloroflexota; class Anaerolineae; order Anaerolineales; family UBA11858; genus B10-G9. The sequence continues at coordinate 5,326 of DAOUWT010000135.1, read as the reverse complement.
CGCCCGAAGCACGCATGGCTTCAGCCCGCACCTGGGGATTTTGGTGATAGAGGTTAGAGAGGATGATCTCGTCCCAGCAGTTGTCAAGGGAACGCCCCATGGCAAATAAAGCGCTGGCCATCCAGTCCTCATCTCCACTCTGGTAAGCCTCGGCGATGCACTCATGCACTTCGTCACGGGGAGAATAACCCAAAGCTTCCAAAGCGCGGCACTGCACCCGGAGAGGTTCATCACCGGCCACTATCGCCAGCAGCTTCTGTTCAATACGTCGTTGAGTTTTCTTGTCCAATTTGTCCAACTCACCCCGGTAAATATACTTACCCAAAACAGCAGCCGCCACGGCCCGGACATCGGTGCTGTCGTCCTCGTCTAATAATTCCAAGAAATCCGGGACTAGATCATCGGTATCAAAAACCTCTAAGGCCTGCAAGGCGTGAAAACGGACTTGGGGGTCTGGGTCAAAAATCACAAAACGGAAAACAGCCTCATAAGAAAGCAAATTATTGGTTTCTGTGAGGTGCTCAAGGTCTTCCAACAAAGCCTGCCGGCGGCGGGTGGGCACATTGAGCCATATCTCCTGGAGGGCGCGCAACTCGTTCGGTCGTAAATCAGACAACGCATAAAGATAAAGAGGCTCTAAAACACGTTCCTGGTCTTGAAGGGCTTCCAGCAGTTCTGGGAAAGTAATTTGTTCTGGGTCTTTTAGGAGTTGTCCATTGGCCCAGGAAGTTATTTCTGGATAGTTATTTAGTGAATTGTCTTTCATCATGGCAAGGTAATAGGAGCAACAAAATCTAAAACGTTGATATAAATCAACAAAGTAATAAGCACCATAAAACCTATGGCGTTGGAGACGTTTTGCACTTGTTGAGAAACGCGGCGCCGGAAGATAAGCTCCGGGAGAGCGAACAGTATCCGCCCGCCATCCAAAGCTGGGATGGGGAACAAGTTCAGGATGCCCAAGGAGACCGTGATTGCCACCACAAAGGCCATAATATTGACTGATTTAGAAGCTTCTGGGATAAGCTCTTGAGCTTCAGCGGCTTCGTAGCCATCATACATCCCTTTAAAGCCTTGAGGGCGGCCAACTTCCTCGGAGCCTTTTATCCATTGGGCTGGCAGGGTAAGAATCGCTGCACTATGATAGTAAGTAGCTACAACTCCCATGGGTAGGGCCTCTGTCCAAGTGATCTCGCGCAAGGGATTGATCATGACAATGCCAATAGCACCTTCGTTCGGGGGAGGATTTGTGCGAGGGATTAAAGAGATTTCACCCTCTTGGCCATCGCGTTGGAAAGCAACGGAAACACTCTCGCCTAAATTAGCATAGACTGTATCATGGAGAATTGCGCTGCTGTCAATAGAAACATCATTTATTTGGATGATCTCATCGCCTGCTTGCAAGCCCGCCGCTTCAGCCGGGGAATTGGGAGCGACCGCTAATACCTCAACGGTCGTCCAATCAGGGACACCCGACTGAGTGAAGATAACCGCGTAAATCACCACGGCAGCCAATAAATTCAAGAGCGGGCCGGCTAGCAAGACCGCTATCCGCACCCCCGGTTTGGCAGCCGCCAGCCCGCCTGGGATGTCGGGATCATTTTCGCCCTTGGGGCGCACGAATCCGCCCAAAGGAAGCCAATTCAGGGTATACTCTGTACCTCCAGCTTCAAATAGGGTCAAAATCTTCGGAGGGAAACCAATCCCAAACTCTTCTATTTCGATCTTGAAAAGCCGGGCCGCTAGAAAATGCCCCAATTCGTGCAAAAGGATCAAACTAGCAATAACGCCCACAAATCGAAGGATAGTAATAAAGGAAGTCATCATAATCAATACTCTTTTCTCTATATTTAGAATGTTGTTTTTAGTTACCTGACGGTTTCATCTGATAGGACGCGGACAAGCGCGGATGAACGCTGAAATGCTAAAAAACAAGTCGTAAAAAATTAAAATTGTCCGCACCATTTCACGTCCCATTTAAAAGCGTCAGGTAGCTATAATATTTACAAAAATCCATTATACCGCATTAGTTTCCTTTTGAAGGGCACACCAATGTTTTTGCGCAGGGTAAACGCATTTGGAGGAAAAATAGTTGTCCCGTCCTAATCCCTGATTCCTAATCCCTAGTCCCTGATTCCTAATCCCTAGTCCCTGATTCCTAATCCCTAGTCCCTGATTCCTAGTCCCTAGTCCCTGATCCCTAGTCCCTAGTCCCTGCCTTCATCAATAACCCTCACATGATCAATAGCCGGGCCCAAGCTGAAGACAGTCAGTTCAAAAGATGTACTTTGTCCAGGAGAAAGCTCAGTTTCTATTATCAACTTCCTGCTTCCAACAATATTGCCCTCAACATCATAAGCAATCCCGGCTACCCAAATGTGACTGACAGGTAGACTCTCTTCTGAGAGAGTGATCGTTCCTGACAGAGTGGCTTGCTGGCGGTCAGAAGCATAGGCAATTTCTTGGTCTGTAATAGTCGTTTGCGGCCCTGGCCCAGGTGCGGGGAGCGCGGTAAGCAAAGTCACCGATGCCTGAAAAGTTTCGGGAAGGGGAGGGGAAAAATAAGCCATCAGAGGCAGGCTCCCCCCCGGGGGAAGCGCATTGAGGGGAGGAAGGGCAACCTCACTGGCGGCAACTTCTCCCGCAATGCTGTAAACACTTACCACCGCCGAAACGTTTTCGAGGGCAATGTCCAAAGGATTAGCGACTTCCACGAAACACCACAACCCTCCCTGGTTGGCGGGCAAACAGTGGGGCTGCTCCAGGGAGAGGGGCAGAGGCGTGGCCGTTGGCAGATGGGTGACAGCCTCCTCGTCCCCGGCGGGGATAACGACCTCCTCGCCAATGATAAGCAAATTAGGGTTGATGCCCGGGTTAGCGGCCATAATCTCATCCACCGAGGTATTATAACGCAAAGCAATCCCGCTCAAGGTGTCTCCCTCCTGGATGGTATGCGTGAAAGGCGTGGGAGTGGGGAGCTTGGGCTGCTGGGTGGCGTTAGGCGTAGGGAAGGGGCCAGGGGTAGGTGTAGGGGTTGGGGACACGTAAAGGGTTAGCTCCACCCTGGGGGTTAGGGTTTGGGCAGGGGGGGGAAAGGGGGGGGTGCAGCCACTCCCGCCCAGGACGGCAATAATGCTCAAGGGGATGATCTTCCACAAAAAATTTCTCATAATCAGATTATACCCTCTCTTGCTCATTATCTGGGGCTGTGCTACACTTTGGGTATAATTGTTCGTAGGGATAAGCTAAAGGAAGTTCCAGATAAATAATCATCCCAAATTTCGTGAAGCGTGATGCGTAAAACGTGATAAAGCCCTTCACACATCACGTTTTACGTTTCACGATGGGACAATTTAGTTTCTGGACATCCCAAACTTGCCGAGGGTCTAAAATGGTTGATGAAAAAATGTTTGCTCAAGTAATTGAGGCCATAGAGGCCGGGGAACGCTCGCGCGCAAAAGATTTGCTGACCCGCCTATTGCAAGCCGATAAGCGTAACCCGGAGCAGTGGCTGTGGATGAGTTCAGTGGTAGATTCGCGCAAAGAACAAATCTATTGCTTAGAGACAGTTCTACGCCTGGACCCAAGGAACGCAGCCGCCAAGCGTGCTCTGGTCATGTTGGGGGAGATGGACCCTGGCGAGGGGGTGCTCCCCGTCCCGCCCGTGCGCCGGGAGTGGGTGGAGGCCTTGGGCAAGGTTGAGCTTGAGGAGAAGCAGGAACGTCCCCCGCTGGGGCGGGGCAAGCTCCTGGCTTACGCCGGGGCGGGCATCATCCTCCTGGGCCTGATCCTGGCCGCTATTTTCATCCCCCAGGGACGGGGCATATTCCAGCCCAAATTGACAATCACACCCATTACCTGGACGCCGTCCCCCACAGCCGAACCCATCACCCCCTCCCCCAGCCCATCCCCCACCCCTATCCCCCCCGGAGAGGCATCCCTAAGCGGCACCTTAGAAGCCACCTATACACCTACTCCAGTTTACGTCAATACTCCCCACCCCCTTATTGAAGCCTACCTGATAGGAATACGAGCTTATGGAGAAGGGGACTACGAAAAAATGCTCATCTTCATGAAACAAGTTGCCGAGCAAGACAAAACGGCAGATGCTTATTTTTATGTAGGTGAAGCATACCGTCTCTTAGGCCAACATGATAAAGCCATTCAAGAATATGATCTCGCCTTGGAGGCAAACCCCCAATTTGCTCCAGCCTATCTAGGGCACGCGCTGGCCAATTTGGCCCAGGAGCCCCAGGCAAAAGTGGAAGATGATTTGACGCAAGCCATTGAGAACGATCCCCTTTACGGTGCGGCCTATATAGCACGGGCGGCTTATTGGCTGCGCTGGCATGAACCCATTGACGCTCTGGAAGATGCCTTGGAAGCCGAGAACTTGCTGCCCGAATCTCCTTATCCATATTTGTACCAGGCTCAAGCGTTGTTGGCCCTGGGCGAGGTTGAAGATGTTCTGTCCCTAGCAGAGAAAGCCCAGGGTCTGGATGTAACGCTGGTCGATACCTATCTGATATTCGGCCAGATGTACATGGCGGCAGGCGATATCGAAAAAGCGCTCGAGAATTTAGAGTTATATGATACCTATGCTTCGGGAAAGCCTCTGGAATATCTGATAGCCATGGGACAGGCTTATTATCTTGGAGAAGAGTACGAAGAAGCGATAGATATGCTGACGGAAGCGCTGGAAAAAGACGATGAACTCTTAGACGCTCTCATTTATAGAGGGTTAGCTTATGTTGAATTAGGAGAATTCCAGAAGGCCCTCAGCGACACTTATACCGCCAGAGAACTAGAACCCGAAGTTTTCAAGACCGGACTGGCCCTGGGGAGAGTGTTCTTTGCAACCGAAGAATATGTTAAAGCCAAGGCACAATTCGATGCTCAAGAGGATAGGGCCGAAAACGACGGCCACTTGGCGCAAGTTTATTATTGGCGTGCGCTCACCTTGGAGGAGTTGAGAGAATTCTATAAGGCAAGCAAGGATTGGCAAGCCCTATTAGACCTTCCTTCTAAGATAGTCTCCGAAGATTGGCAGTCAGAGGCTCAAGAACACTTGGAATACTTGCTGCCGACTTCAAGCCCAACGGTTACACCCTCCCCCATGGGAAGCGTGACCCCAACGGCGACTGAGGAGTAGGGATTGGAGATTGGGGATTGGATATTAGAGATTAAGAAAGTGCCCAGTTAGACAATGTGCGAAAGTCTCCCGCCCCGCAAAATACGGCGAAATAGCGGGATGGTTCACAATTAACTTTACACTTTTAAAATTTCCGTGTCACTGCGAGGAACGTCTTTTGTGACGTGGCAGTCT